>JBEDAD010000001.1:0-6317 GCA_041177985.1 Bacteroidota bacterium
CGGATAAAGTAGACAACGAATTGCCTTCCGAAGCTGGTGGAATTTTAATCAAACGTTTTTTTGAAAAAGATCAAGTTGCTCAGGTTGGCGATGTGATTGCTTTGATTTCTACAGATGGTGACAATACAGTAATTGCTAATGAACCAGCTGCAGCAGAAGCTCCGAAGGAAGTTCAAGTGATTTCTGATTCTATTCAACAAGTTGCTGAAGCGGTTTCGACTGTTGAAATTGATAAAAATAGCCCTTCTGGAAAATTCTATTCGCCATTAGTGCGAAGCATAGCTCAAAAAGAGAATATTTCCATGAAGGAACTGGAAAATCTTAATGGTACTGGTTTAGCAGGAAGAGTAACGAAAAAAGATATTTTAGATTACGTAGCAAATAGAACTACAGCAAAAACAGTTGATATACCAACAAATACTGCTGTTGTAGCTGCGCCAGTTATTGCTGCCACACCGGCGCAAAGCCAAGGATTTTTGTCCCATATCAAAGGCCCTGTCGTGATTCCAAATCCAGGAGATGAAATCATTGAAATGGATAGAATGCGAAAAATAATTGCCGAACACATGGTGATGTCTGTGCATGTTGCACCACACGTAACTTCCTATGTTGAAGCAGACGTTACGGAAATTGTTAACTGGAGAAATAAAGTTAAAGGAGAATTTGCCAAACGAGAAGGCGAAAACATTACGTTTACTCCAATTATAATGGAAGCAATCGTTAAAGCAATCAAAGATTTTCCAATGATTAATGTTTCCGTTAGCGGAACTACAATAATAAAAAGAAAAGATATTAATCTTGGAATGGCAACTGCTTTACCTTCTGGGAATCTAATTGTTCCAGTAATTAAAAATGCAGATCGTTTAAATTTAGTAGGTATCACAAAAGCGGTTAATGAACTTGCTAATAATGCACGAAACAACAAATTAAAACCAGAAGATATTCAGGGTGGAACTTTCACTGTAACGAATGTTGGTTCATTTGGAAATGTAATGGGAACACCGATCATTAATCAACCGCAAGTTGCGATTTTAGCTTTGGGAGCAATACGAAAAGTTCCTGCGGTAATTGAAACTCCAGATGGTGACTTTATTGGTATCCGCCACAAAATGTACTTATCGCATTCTTATGATCATCGCGTAGTTGATGGTTCTCTGGGAGGTCAATTCGTTCGACGTGTAGCAGATTATTTAGAGCAATTTGACTCCAAAAGAGAAATATAAAAACCATATTAAAGACTTTCAAATTAAACTATTAAAATTTATTATTCAAATATTTATTAAAATTTAATTATATTCGTACAACAAAACACCTAATTAAAAAACCATTATGAATAAAATTCTTTACGATCTATCAAGTAAAAAAGGGATATTTTCTTTTTTTATCATCTTGATCTTCCCGCTTTTTCTGACCGCACAAATTACAGATGCAGAGGTTTTGAATATCATTCAAAATGAATCAGAACAAACGATTGTGAGTGAAAATTCTCGATTGATGCAGGATGACTTTCTCTACCATGCTGAAATGCTAGCAGATAAGTTACTCACGTTCAATACAGAAAGTTCTAATTACAATTACAGAAAAGGGTATGTTCTTTTAAATTTAAAGAAAGACTATGTAGCGGCAATACCATTTTTTGAAAAAGCTATTTTATCTACAGATCAAAATTTTGACGCATACAGCAACAAAGAAAAAAGTGCTCCCATAGATGCTTTTTTTCACCTTGCTACCTGTTATCATTTAAACAACGAAATAGATAAAGCTATAGAATCATACACGAAGTTCATTGCTCAATCTCGTCCACAATCCAGTTTAATTAAGCAAACAAAATTGCGTTTAATACAATGCGACAACGCAAAAAGGGAAATGGCAAACCCTGTGAATGTTAACTTAAAAAATCTTGGGGATAAAATTAACACAAGCAGTTCAGAATACGCACCAGTTATTTCATTAGATGGAACATCTTTATATTTCACTTCTCGCAAGCAATGGGAAAATGGAGAATCAGATGCATTTAAAAACATTGGTACAAATGAACTTCCAGATGATATTTATACAAGTTTCGCTGAGGAGAATTCTACTTGGTCAAATCCGAGTCGACTTGATTTTTCCAGTCCAGAGCGCAACGAGGCAACAGTATCCGTAAGTGCAGACGAAAGAAGATTATATGTATACCAAGACAATACTGGAAGTGGTGACATTTATTACTCTGACTTTTACGCAAGTAAATTTAATGACATTAAAATTTTAGAAGATCAGAACGTAAATACTGAAAATTGGGAAACCCACTATTTCGTAAATAAGAATCGCACTAAAATGTTCTTTTCTTCAGATCGACCTGGTGGTTTTGGAGGAAAAGATATTTATTATTGCACGAAAGAAAGTGGTGACTCTTGGTCTACTCCGTTAAATTTAGGAGCATCTGTTAATTCCATACACGACGAAGATTCTCCATTCCTTTCCATTGATGATAATACACTTTACTTTTCATCAAATGGTGAAAAAAGTATTGGTGGTTTTGATATTCTTGCTAGTGAATTCACTGAAAATAACACTTGGTCTGATGCTAAAAATTTAGGATATCCATTTAATTCTACAAGTGATGATATTTTCTATACGACAACTATCGATGGTTTACGCGGCTTTATGACATCGTCTAGAAAAGATGGATTTGGAAACATGGATATCTATGAAATCCAAAATAATTTCTTGGGCGTAAAAGCACTAGCTGTTTTTAAAGGAAATATTATAACTTCAGATAAATCTCCAATGCCTGATGATTTTGTTGTTGCTATCAAATTGACATGCAAAGATTGTGATGAAGCGGATAAAAACACTATAATTTATCCTCGATTACGAGATGGCTTATTTCTAACAGGTTTAAAACCATGTAAGACGTATATTGTATCCTATTTTAATGTAAAAGATAATGTTTCCATGTATGATGAGACATTCGCAACAGAATGTGACAAAGATTACCAGGAAATAATAAGAGAGTTTATCTTGGATGTCAAGAATAAAACATTAAAATTAATTGAAAAGGAAAAAGAAATTACACCTGTTGTTGTTTCTGCATATAAGAACTTAGAGTTCATGCACTACTTTGATTACAACAAAAATAAAATTGAGATTCAAAAAGGAGATTTAAAGACCTTTATTAAAGAAATTGAATCCCAATTGAAAGAAGGTAGAACACAGATTACTGTTAATGTATATTCGTCTGCATCTCAAGTTCCAACGAAAGCATTCGCTTCCAACCAACGACTTGCGGAAATTAGAGCAGAGAATCTTAAGTATGATGTTTTAAATTATTTTGAGTCAAATCCAGAATTCAAAGGTAAAGTGAACGTTGTTATCGTTACAGCGATTGTCGACGGACCTGAATACATAAAAGATAAAGACAATAAAAAGAAATACTTGCCTTACCAGTTCGTAGGGCTGAAAACGGAATAAAAGGTATTCTAAAAAAGTCCGGTCTAGACCGGACTTTTTTTTTGCTTGATAAAACAGAAAAAATTAAAATAAAAAATGCGCATTAATTTAGAAAAACCTTTAGCAATTTTCGATTTGGAAACGACTGGTATTAATATCACGAGTGATAGAATTGTTGAAATCGCCATTATTAAAGTTCATCCAGATGGAACGGAAGAGCGCTATTGCCAGCGCGTAAATCCACAAATGCCAATTCCGAAAAATATCAGTGAAATTCATGGTATTTACGAAGAAGATATTCTAAACGAACCAACATTTGCAGAAATTGCAGATACGGTAGTTGCATTCATTGGGGAATCTGATCTTGCAGGATATAATTCCAACAAATTTGATATTCCAGTTTTAGCGGAAGAATTAATGCGCGTTGGAAGCACTTTTGATATCTCCAAAAGAAAATTTGTAGACGTCCAAAATATATTCCACAAAATGGAACAACGGACATTGGCTGCCGCTTACCAATTTTACTGCAAAAAAGACATTGAGAATGCACACAATGCGTTATACGACGCACAAGCTACTTGGGATGTGTTGAAAGCACAAGTGGAGCGCTACGAGGGTTTAACCAATGATATTTCTTTTCTTTCGGAATTTTCAAAAGCGGGAAATTTTAATCTATTGGACTTTGCTGGAAGACTTACAATCGACGAGGATGGAAACGCAATCTATAATTTTGGGAAACATAAAGGAAAAACCATCAAGCAGGTTTCTTTAATTGAACCAGGCTATTATGGCTGGATGCTTGATGCTGACTTTCCATTGTATACAAAGCAATGCCTGAGAAAAGAAATGGATAAAATTAAAAAAGCAAAAGAAAATTCTCAAAAGTCAAACGATAACAAGCAGAATATCGAAGCAAAATTAGAAGAATTAAAAAACAAATTTAAATAGTCCCTAAATAGATTTAGGAGCACCCTTTCCCCATTAAAGTAAAGAAAAATGAAAATCATTTGTATCGGAAGGAATTATGCAGATCATGCAAAAGAAATGAAATCGGAGTTGCCGACTGAGCCGATTTTCTTTTTAAAACCGGATACAGCATTATTAAAAAATGGCAATCCATTCTTTTATCCAGAGTTCACAAACGACTTACACTACGAGTGTGAATTAGTGGTTCAGATCCAGAAAGTTGGAAAAAATATAGCCGAAAAATTTGCGCCAAAATATTATTCAAAAGTCACACTTGGAATTGATTTTACGGCGCGGGACCTGCAGCAAAACTGCAAAGAAAAAGGGCTACCTTGGGAAATTGCAAAGGCTTTTGAACACAGCGCTCCAATCTCGAATAAGTTCATAGAAATCAGCTCGCTTGACTTTGAAAATCTCACATTTGAACTCTATAAAAATGGAGAAAAAGTACAAACTGGACACACTTCAGATATGATTTTTTCAATTGATAAACTCATAACTTATGTTTCTAAGTTCATGACTTTGAAAACAGGAGATCTATTATTTACAGGAACTCCGGCTGGTGTCGGTCCTGTTAAAATTGGCGATAAATTAGAAGGCTTTTTGAATGGAGAAAAGATGTTTGAATTCAATATACGCTGAAAAAAGAGTGGAACAATTTAGTTGGTCTAATTAACCTGCGAAATTTATTTCCCCTTTGCTTTTAGGATGATTATAACCGTATAAAGCATAATCTTAATATCCAACGCCAAAGTGCGATTCTTAAGATACAGTAAATCAAATTTCATTCGCTGTAGCATTTGGTCTACATTCTCAGCATAACCATATTTAACTTGACCCCAGGAAGTAATTCCCGGCCGAACTTTCGTCAAATGCAAGAATTGTGGTTCTATTTGTACAATTTTATCTATGTAAAACTGTCGTTCCGGTCTCGGCCCAACCAAAGACATTTCTCCCAATAAAACATTCAGAAATTGCGGGAATTCATCGAGTCGTAATTTGCGCATAAAACGACCAATTGGTGTTATTCGCGGGTCATTTGAAGAAGATAGCTGTGGACCCGATTTTTCTGAATCCACATACATTGTTCTGAATTTAATAATTTGAAATGGTTTTCCATTCAAACCAATTCTTTCTTGCAAGAAAAATATAGATCCTGGCGAAGACATTTTAACGCCAATCGCTAAAACAATGTGTAATGGAATTAAAAGTAGAAGCGCAATAAAAGAAAGAACTACATCCAAAAAACGTTTGATTGCCTGCTGCCAAATAGGCATGGATTCTGCGTTCACCTCAATTAAAAGCGCGCCAAAAATATTTGTCATTTTTACCGATCCAGATAAAATATCATACATGTCCGGTAAAATCTTGATGCTCACATCACCGCCTTCAATCCGACTTATAATGGATTTTAATTTATCGTGTTCCACACTTTCCAGCGCAATAATTACTTCTTCTATGTTTTGCTCGCGTAAAACCCTTTCCAGATTATCAGCATGACCAAGATACGGCAACCTATCTTCTAAAAGCTTATCAACGCCATTGATATTAACAAAACCAACAAAATTATTTGTTCCTTTTCGCAAGCCAATAATTTCATTGTACACTTCTACTGCTTTATCGCTTCCGCCAATCAACAATGTTTTAAATCCATTTTTTCCCGAATGAATTCTATTTACCATAATAGAAATAAACAACAATCGCGGAAGGAAGGTGGATAAGAAATGAATCCCAAAAAGTAGAAATATAGACTTATAATAAAGCTGATAGCCGGAAATATCGTCGTCCAATAGTAAGGTAAAAAAGATAAAAACCGAACCGATTAAGGAGCCTAAAAAGGTAAGGTTAAATAATTTAAACCGATACAACCGCTTGATTCTATGGTAAGTTCCTTGGAAATAATAAAGTAAAAGCCATAA
>JBEDAD010000002.1:0-6901 GCA_041177985.1 Bacteroidota bacterium
ATGGGACTTGGAATTGTGGGACAGGAATTCGTTGCGCAGGGAGATCAAGGAAAATTCATGATCAAATTGAAATACGATAAAAGCACAACTTTTGAGGAAAACAACGCTACGACCTTAGAAATTGAGCAGATGATTGTTGGTCAAAAAGATGTTGTAGATATTGTTTTTGCAAATGTCGGCGGACCAAGCTCTGGAATGGGTGCGGCATCGTTTGGTGCGGAAAACAGATCGGAACTTACCGTGAAAATGTTGCCAGAAAAACAAAAAGAGATTCCAACCATGCAGTATATGACTGCGATTCGACAGAAAATTGAGGATAAATATCCTGGAATTGAAGTGAAAGCGATCAATATTGGAATGGTAGAATCGGAAGAAGCGCCGATTGAGATATTTTTATCCTCGGAAGACAACGAATTACTGATGAAAGAAGCGCGTCGACTAAAAACTGCGATTTTAGGAATTAAAGGAGCAAAAGATCCGACTATTTCAACAGATGATTTAACTCCTGAGGTTCGAATTGAACTTGATCGAGAGAAAATGGGACAACTTGGTTTACCGATAGCAATTGTTGGTATGCAACTCCAAAATGCTTTAACTGGAAATGACGATACACAATTTGACGATAAAGGCCAAGAATATGACATTCGTGTCATGGTGGATAAATTCGACCGGAAAAATGTAGACGATATAAAAAGCATGACTTTCCTCACAAACGATGGAAAACAGGTGCGCCTGAGTGAATTTGCAGCGATTTCTGTAGAGAATGGCAATGGCTCGTTGGAACGGAAAAATAGAATTCCAAATACAACGATTCGTTCCTACGTTATGGGAGCAGCCTCCGGAACAGTTTCCGCGGAAATTGAAAAATACCTGAAAGAAAATCCATTGGATGAAAACGTGCGCATGCTTTGGGGCGGCGAAGTAAAACGGCAGAAAGAATCGTTTGGTGCTTTGGGAACTGCAATGGGAATTGGTTTGATCTTAGTTTACCTCATCATGGTTGCTTTGTACGATAATTTTGTTTACCCGTTTGTGGTGTTATTCTCCATTTTCATGGCTTTGGTTGGAGCAATTCTAGCTTTAAACTTAACTTCTTCCAGCATGGGAATTTTCACGATGCTTGGTATGCTTATGCTTCTGGGACTCGTCGCCAAAAATGCTATTTTGATTGTAGATTTCACCAACCATTTGAAAAGCGAAGGGAAATCAACGTACAATGCACTTTTAGAAGCTGTAAAAGAACGAATGCGCCCAATTTTGATGACAACCATCGCGATGGTAGTTGGAATGATTCCAATTGCAACAGCATCCGGTTCTGGTGCAGAATGGAAAAATGGTTTGGCTTGGGTATTAATTGGAGGCTTGACCAGTTCCATGTTCCTAACAATTATTGTCGTGCCGATGATGTATTACACAGTCGATAGAATTCTAGCTAAATTATCCAAAAAGAAAGCAAAAGAATTACACTTCGAAGAAGATCCGATTTAAACGATAAAAAGTTTAAAGTTTAAAACATAAAAAAACCACAGGAAAGAAGAAAATATCGGATTCCTGTGGTTTTTGCATTTAATTATTTTATATATAATAAATATAATTTATATTTGTAATCTATAAATATAAAAAGATGTCAACTTTTACAAGTACACTTCCCGACGATTTACTTCAATTGCTTTCCAAACATGCAAAGCAGCTTTCCGTGCCAAAAAATAAATTAATAGAAAAAGCACTTCGTATCTATTTAGATCAGTTAAATAGAGCCGCATATGCAAAGTCTTATGATTCCATGCGGGAAGATACCGACCTTTTGACCATCGCGGAAGAAGGAATGGCGGATTACATGCAACAGTTGGAAAATTGAAACAAGGAGAAATCTGGTTCGCCAATCTCGATCCTACAAAAGGAAGCAAACAAGCTGGTTTTAGACCATTATTGATCATAAGTGGGAATTTACTAAACGATCTTGCCCCCGTTCTTGTTTGCTGTCCATTGACAACTCAAATCAAAAATTACCACGGAAATCTTGTTTTGGAACCAACTAAACAAAATGGTTTAAAAACTAAATCAGAAGTTCTAACGCTTCATATTCGTTCTGTTTCGAAAAGCCGTTTCAAAGAAAAGATCGGTAAAATTGACCAAGAACAAATGAAGATTGTTCACAAGTGCCTAGAAGATATTTTGAACTATTGATTTTTAGGACAACTCGGTCTGAAATCAGAACTAGGATCCTAGACTTAGTGTTGTAAGTTAATTCAATAAATGGAAATGAAAGACCATTTATTCAAAAAGAATTATTTACTAAAAGTAAAGCTTCATTCTTAAAAAAAAAAGCGAATTCTGTTCTCTCCGTGCAGCAGTCGATTTAAACTCTATTATAATCTCCTTGCCAATCCGTAATAGCTAATTTAATTTCCTTGCTGGATAAATTTTCAGCAATTGCTCTTTCTAGTAATGGAAGTATTTCAGCATCGCCAGCAAAGCGCAAAGCAATAATCTGACTCAATTTCAATTGTTTTTCTTTCGAGGAAAAAGATGTTCCTGTCATTTCAAAATAACGCAAACGCATTTCCAATCGAATTGTACGATCCTGATTTTTGGTAGCGTACATGCGGGCAATCAATCCAACAAGAAATACAGCTAGTGCGAGTAAAAAAGAAAAAATAAAAGCAGTATCGCTTAAACCATTCTTCACCAAATTAATGCTTGACCAAACCAGCAAAATCAAGGTAATTGGCGCTAAAATGAAATGGTGTAATGGATTTAGTTTTGCGTGATTTTTGAAGTTTTGCATAATTTTTTAGTTGTTTATTTACGTGTTAAACCCAATCAAATTGTTGTTCTTCAGCGAAAATAGGCAAAATTCAATAGGTGGCGTTCTAAAATCTTTTGAAAGAGTATAAACTAAACTATTCTGTGTTTCCCGAATTGGCTTGTAATTAATTCAAATCGCCTGGGTAATTTAAATTCGGTATGGAATGCTTCAAAAAAAACAGGCCGTTACCTTCCTCAAAGAAAAAATACTTACCTTCGCACACAACATTTTTAATGTAAAAAGACATGAATTACGACATTATAGTTATTGGAAGTGGACCTGGTGGATACGTTGCTGCTATCCGCGCATCGCAATTGGGTTTGAAAACTGCAATTGTAGAAAAGGAATCTTTGGGTGGAATTTGCTTGAATTGGGGCTGTATTCCTACGAAAGCGTTGTTGAAAAGTGCGAACGTATTTGAATACTTGACGCATGCTAGCGATTACGGAATTACGGTGAAAGATGCTTCCGTAGATTTTACTGCTATGATTGACAGAAGTCGCGGCGTTGCAAACGGTATGAGCAATGGGATTCAGTTTTTGATGAAAAAGAACAAGATCGATGTTCTGATGGGAACTGGCGTTGTGAAAGCAGGGAAAAAAGTTTCTGTAACCGCAGAAGATGGAACAGTAACAGAATATACAGGAGATAAAGGCGTAATCATTGCAACTGGAGCGCGCTCTAGAGTTTTACCAAATTTACCACAAGATGGTGAAAAGATTATCGGTTACCGCCAAGCAATGACCTTGAAAACACAACCAAAGAAATTAGTTGTTGTGGGTTCTGGCGCAATCGGTGTTGAATTTGCTTATTTCTATAACGCAATCGGTACAGAAGTAACGGTTGTAGAATATTTACCAAACATTGTTCCTGTAGAGGATGAGGAAGTTTCCAAGCAATTGGAAAAATCATTCAAGAAAATGGGAATTAAAGTAATGACAGGTTCTTCGGTTGAATCTGTTGATACTTCTGGAAATGGATGTGTCGTAACGATTAAAACAGCTAAAGGAGAAGAAAAGATAGAATGTGATGTTGTACTTTCTGCTGTTGGAATAGCTGCAAATATTGAAAATCTTGGTTTGGAAGAACTTGGAATTGTTGTGGACAAAGGACGCATTTTAGTAAATGATTTTTACCAAACAAACATCCCTGGATTTTATGCAATTGGCGACGTTACGCCTACGCAAGCGTTAGCACATGTTGCTTCTGCAGAAGGAATAATTTGTGTGGAAAAAATTGCAGGTCATTCACCTGAGCCATTGGATTATGGAAATATCCCAGGATGTACGTATTGTTCTCCAGAAGTTGCATCCGTTGGAATGACAGAGAAACAAGCTATCGCAGCAGGAAAAGATATCAAAATTGGTAAATTCCCATTCTCCGCATCTGGAAAAGCAAGTGCTGCTGGTGCAAAAGATGGTTTCGTTAAATTGGTTTTCGATGCTAAATACGGCGAGTTATTGGGTGCACACATGATTGGTGCTAACGTAACAGAAATGATTGCTGAAATCGTTTCAATTCGTAAGTTGGAGACAACTGGTCACGATATTATCAAAACAGTTCACCCGCATCCAACGATGTCAGAAGCAATTATGGAAGCTGCTGCTGCTGCGTATGGAGAGGTAATTCACTTGTAAGATTTAGTTTTCTAGGACATAAAAAAAACCTCGGTAGTTCCGAGGTTTTTTTATGCAATCAAATGTGTTCTATTGGTGTTTAAACTACCTACCAATTCCAATTTTAATTCCACCAGTTACCAAGAATCGAACGCCGCTGTAAACGTTTTTATCCCAGTAATACGTATACAATTGGGTATTACCATCGTATCCTACTGCTACATTGTAGGTGGAAATTGCTTCATATCCTAATCCAATTCCACCGAAAAAGTCCAAAGAGAAGTTATCCGATAACCAGCGCTGGAATCCGAAATTAAATGTAAAATAAGCATGGTTTTCATTCCCTTTTGTGTCTTTCAAATTTTCTGAGTAATCGCGCAAACCAAAATTCATTAATCGGTATTTAAAAACTGGAGAAACATAGAAACCATTGAATACTTTGCTATTGTCTAATGGATAAAAACGATAGCCGACAGATCCAAAGAACCCAATTTTACTTGTTTCTTGTGTGCTTGTTCCAAAAGGATCGGTAAAATGGTTATCCTCTACGCGCAATCCAACATTAGATAATGTGGGTCCAAATTCAAATTCAACACTCGACATTTCATCAATCTTCCGTTCGTAGCCGAAATTTACTTCTCCAACAACCATTTGCAAAGGACTGAATTTCAGCACAGAAGTATTCGTTACTAATTTCCGATCGGATTTAAGATCACTTTTGTATTGTTTGCCAGAACCTCGGTCAATTACTATAATTTTTTCTTCCTGACTATATGCAGCAAATAGTAGAAAACTAAAAAAGGAACCTAGAAAAATATTTTTCATATAATTTTTTTTACGTTTTAATAACTGTAAAGATTGTAAATTATTGTTTAATCAGCGCACAATTACAACTTCTTTTCCAGTTTTTCTTTTTGTGAATCCTTCCGTTTCAAACTCAAGATCGATTCTTCCCATGTATAATCCGCCCCAACCTGTTTGGTTAATTAGAACGGACTTCCCTTCGAGATTCTTCTCTTCAAAGGGTTTTTCCATGAATGTATGGGTGTGACCGCCAATTATCAGATGGATATTTTTTGTGCTTTTTGCCAAAACCTTATCTGAAACTCTATTCGATGCATATTCAAAACCTAAGTGCGATAAACAAATGACCAAGTCGCAGCCCTTTTTCCTTAGAATTTCTGCTTGCTGGTTTGCTACTTCTATCGGATCGCGGTAAACGGTAGCGCCAAATTTATCCTTGGGAACCAATCCTTCCAATTCGATTCCAATTCCAAAAACGCCAACTTTTATAGATCCTTTCTGAATAATGACATTTTCTTGGGTTTTACCATTCAGAAGGGTATTAGAAAAATCATAGTTTGCACAAACGAATGGGAAATTCGCAAATTCCGCTGCTTTTAAGAAGCCGTCCATTCCGCCATCAAAATCGTGGTTCCCCATTGTTGCTGCATCGTAGCCCAAAATTGACATTATTTTCAATTCCAAAACGCCTCCATATTTATTAAAATAAGGCGTTCCCTGAAAAATATCTCCAGCATCTAAGAGTAAAACATGCTCTTCTTCTTCTCGGATTTTCTTGATCAATTCAAAACGTCGGGAAACACCTCCCATGTTCGGGAATTTGGCATGATTAGATGGGAAAGGTTCAATATTCGAATGCGTATCGTTGGTATGCAGAATGGTAAGTTTGGTGGCTATTTTTTTTGACTTTCCAGCAAATGCCGCTCCCGAGAAAACTATTCCTCCAGAAACAAGTAAACTATTACGTACAAATTTTCTTCTGTTCATTTCAAAAACTAATGCGATCCGTTGTATCTTCTCTTAATTCTCCTTGTTCTTTTGCTTCTTGAATCAAAGCATCCCGTAGTAATTTTCCAGTTAAATTGACGGAAGTTCTTTTTTCGAAAAATACCATTTTATCGCCGCCATTCATTAAATAATCGGAAGTAATTACCCAAAAATGCGTTGTTCTTTCTGTCCTACCGGATAATTCTAGCTTCCCCTGTATCATTTTTGCATTTGAAATCGGCTCACCGCCAGACTTTTGAATGTATGCTTCGATTTCCATCAATGATTCAACCGGCATTCGAACCCAAACGATTTCATTTTCAAAAGGCATCAATTTAAATAAATCGCCAAGCATAATGGCACCTTTATTTAAGGTAGAACGGATTCCGCCAATATTGAACAAACAAAAAATGGGTTCACTCATGCGAACGGTTCGTGTTTGGTTGGTGAAAATCGCATCGGTAAACCAATTTCCTAAATTCGAATTTGGTCGAGCGGAAATAAAATCAACGGATGCATGCGCAATAATCTCACCCATTTCGCGCTGCATAGAATCTTTATACGGCTGAATCAAACTATCCAATGAACTGTTTAGAGAAAAGCGCTGATCCACAGCAACCCGCTGCGTTTGCATGGAAATAGTAGAAACAGAAGAGCAGGCCCAAAGACCTGCTCCAATGCTAAA
>JBEDAD010000003.1:0-6761 GCA_041177985.1 Bacteroidota bacterium
AAATTCAATATTAAAAACTTGGTGACTTCTATGTCGCCGGACGTTAAAGTTTCGGAAGATGGCGAATTGATGTTCCGAGGTGCACGAAAAGGCGATATGGTTTACATGATGGATGGCATGAAAAGCAATGAAGTTAGCACAGTTCCAAGTTGCGCAATTGGCAGAGTGATGGTTTACACCGGCGGTTTACCAGCAAAATATGGCGATACCTTGGGTGGTGTAGTTGTCATGGAAACAAAAGGCTACTTTGATCTTTACCGCCAATGGGAAGCCAATGAAATTAAAACAGGAAAAAAATAAACCTAAAGTTTTCTCAAAAAAAAGCCAGTTCATATGAACTGGTTTTTCTTATTGAAAGAAATCTGGGCTTTTTGCTTCTACTTGTTTTAAATAATTTTTCAGTTCTTGCTCGTTCTCACTTTTCAGAACCATTAACATACTTTCGGATTCTACAACAATATAATCGTTCAGCCCATCCAGTAATACTAATTTAGTATCCGGCACATTTACGATACAATTAGAAGAGTTAAATAAATGCGTATGTTCTCCAATAACTGCATTATTATTGGAATCCTTTTTCAGGTGAGTATTTAAACTTCCCCAAGTTCCAAGATCACTCCAATCAAAATCAGCTAGCACAACATCCACATTTTTAGCATGTTCCATTACTGCAAAATCGATGGAAATATCTTCACACTCTTCGAAGCAGTTATCTACTTTAGCTTGTTCTGATGGTGTATTATATTGGCTTAAATCTTTAGCGAATAGGGCATGCAAAGTTGGTTGGAAGGACTGTAAAGCGTCTAGAATTGTTTTCGCTTTCCAAACAAATATGCCGGAATTCCAGTAAAAATTACCGCTCGCGACAAAACTTTCTGCAGTTGCAAGATTTGGTTTTTCTCGAAATTGAATAATTTCAGTTACTTCTCCTGCTTTTATTTTATTGTCTGCTGAAAATTCAATGTAACCATAACCCGTATCCGGTCGAGTGGGTTGAATTCCTAGTGTTACAATACGCTCCGAATTGTTTGCTTGTTCGATTGCTGTTTTCACAATTTCAGTGAAGCGAAACTCTTTCACAATTAAATGATCCGCCGGTGAAATCACCATTGTTGCTTTTGGGTTTAAAGCCATTATTTTAGCCGCAGCATACGCTATACAAGGCGCTGTGTTTTTCCGTTTTGGCTCGGTTAATATCTGATCATACGTAAGGTCTGGGAGCTGTTCTTTTACGAGTTCCGCATAATTCGTATTGGTTAAAATGTAAATGTTTTCTTTCGGAGCAATCAACAGCAAACGATCATACGTCATTTGAATGAGCGATTTTCCAATGCCCAAAACGTCTAAAAACTGTTTCGGTTTCTGAGGTGTCGACATTGGCCAGAATCTGCTGCCAACACCACCTGCCATAATAATACAATAATTATCTTTCATTTTTTTAAGTTAGTTTTTTTCCAATGGATATACTTTTGCCAGCGCATTTACCAAATACGATTTGTTGGTCTTTACTTCTTGACAGATAAATCTTTTTCTCCGTAAATCACCTTTCACAAAATGCCTTCCATCTAAAGCAAAGGTAGAATTTTTTGGCAATCGTTCAAGTATTTCAATTCCTTCTATTGGTTTATCGTAGGTGTGCAATACACGCGACAACTGATGGTCGGAGCAGGAAGATGCTTTGGTTTGCACCAGCGATTGGATGAGCGCTCGTTGAATATCTTCAGGCAGATTGCCACTTTCAATAATTGGCAGTAGTAATTGTCTAAATGCATTTTTCCATTCATCGCCATGCGGATTAACGCTGTTTTTATACGAATTATAGGTGTTTAAATGGGCGAATTCATGCAAGGTTGTGATTAAAAACGCATAAGGATTCAAATCTCCATTGACTGTTATTTGGTGCTTTTCTCCAGCTAAACCGGCTCTAAAATCGCCCAATTTTGTTTTTCTTCCATTGACAATTTTAAAGCGTACAGACGATTGAACAAACAAATCTACTACAACATCAATGAAGGTCTCGGGAATATATTTCTTAAAGGCTTCCGCAACGTGGTCACGTTTTTTTAGACTCTGTTTCTTCACGTCCCAAATTTAAAGGAAATCAACATGTAATGTCTAGAAAGTTTTCAGCTTTGAAATGTGAATGAAAGAAATATCAATTAACTTAGCGCTTCATGAAGGTTATTTCAAACATAGGGAAGTATTTATTGATGATGCGCGTAGTTTTTTCTCGTCCTGAGAAATTTAAATTATTCCGCAAACGCGTATTCAATGAAATAGAAGTAATTGGTATCAATTCTATTCCAATTGTTGCATTGATGTCCACTTTTATGGGAGCTGTTATTGCTTTGCAAACTGCTTCCAATATTAGCAGTCCACTTCTGCCAGATTATACAGTTGGTTTTATTACACAATCAAGCACGATACTTGAGTTTTCACCGACTATCATTTCCCTCATTTTAGCAGGAAAGGTTGGCTCGAATGTTGCCTCGGAAATTGGAACGATGCGCGTAACAGAACAAATTGACGCACTGGAAATAATGGGTGTTAATTCTCTGACTTATTTGGTTTTGCCAAAAGTAGTCGCTGCAATTTTCTTCTTTCCAATACTGGTGATCTTCTCCATGGGTCTGAGTTTGATTGGTGGATGGTTATCGTTAACCTTAACCGGTTTATTGACAACTGAAACGTATGTTTTAGGAATCCGCTACTTTTTCGAAGTTTCAAATGTAGTTTATGCCCTAACTAAAACGGTAGTTTTCGGATTTCTAATTGTTTCCATTGCTTCGTTTTATGGTTATTATACCAAAGGTGGTTCGTTGGATGTTGGTAGATCTTCTACGCAGGCGGTGGTAAGTAGTAGTATCTCTATTTTAATTGCAAATTTTATCTTAACGCAATTGATGCTTTTATGATCGAAATAGTAAACGTTAATAAGTCATTTGGCCCCAACCAAATATTGTTCGACATAAATACGGCCTTTGAGAAAGGGAAAGTGAACATGATTATTGGGCAATCAGGTTCAGGGAAATCTGTTTTAGCTAAATCAATTGTTGGTCTGCACGAAGTTGATTCTGGTCAAATATTGTATGATGGCAGAGATTTTTCGGCAATGAATCGTTTGGATCGAAAAGAAATTCGCAAGGAAATTGGCATGCTTTTTCAAGGGTCTGCACTTTTTGATTCTATGACTGTTGAGGAAAATGTGATGTTCCCCCTTACCATGTTCACCAACATGACAAAAAAAGAAATGCAGATGCGAGCTGATTTCTGTTTGGAACGTGTTAATTTAACCAATAAAAATAAATTATTACCTTCGGAATGCAGCGGTGGAATGCAAAAACGAATTGGAATTGCAAGAGCCATTTCTATGAATCCAAAGTATTTGTTTTGTGACGAACCAAATTCGGGTTTAGATCCCAAGACTTCCATTGTAATTGATAATTTGATTCGTGAAATCACCTATGAATACAATATTACAACGGTTGTAATTACCCACGACATGAATAGTGTAATAGAAATTGCAGATACTATTTTATTTATTCACCAAGGAAAAAATTGGTGGAAAGGAGATCGGAAATCAATTATCACAACAGAAAACCCTGAGATTCTAAGCTTCGTATACGCTTCAACTTTTATGAAGGAGATTCGTGCTTCCATGCAATTGATTAGAAAATAAGTTCTTTTTGCTTCTTAGAAGTAGGCAATGTAGCCGAAATGAACTTTCCCGCTACTGAATTTAATCGCGTCATCAAATTGCCTTCCCAAGGCATATGATATAGAAAAAATTCCAATATTAGTTCCAAAAGAAAATCCTGTTCCAAATCCAAATGGTCTGTCCTTGTAATATTTTACGGCGTTATTTTCGTATAAACCTTGATCAAAAAAAGCGAAAAGATGGGAGTTTTTATCTAATAAATACCTGTATTCTACCGTAAATACGCTTCGATACGTTCCATATAATTCTTCTTCGTTAAAACCACGCATGCTCGACTGTCCACCAAATCTATACACTTCATTTTGATAAAATGCTGGCGCATAATAAAATTCTGAGGTATTTCCAAGTCGCAGGATGTGCCTCGCTGTTATTGGAATAAACCATTCCATTTGTAAAAACGAACGATAGGTTGTAGATTTTGTAGCGCTTGATGTATCGGAAACTTGAGATTTTCGGGTTCCAATGGCAATTTCCAGCTGTAAAATCATCCCTTTGGAAGGATTTGGCAGGTAATCTACTTGCCTTTTTAGTGCAGAAATTCCATACGCATTGGTGCGCAAGGAAGAAAGATTGGAAAAAACGGGATTATTCTTTCCGCCACTCAAAAGACTGGATGAATTATTTTGGTAAAATACCTTTATAAAATTTCCGCCTTTCAAAAAATATTGTACGCCAAGGGTGGACTTCAGTTCTAGAAAAGAAGTATCTCTTTTGTATAAATGGAATTGGAAATCGACACCGAATGGCGATTTAAACAAGAAAGGGTAATTAATTTTACTCGTTAATACTTGCGTTTTTTCTTGAATACTACGCCAACTTAAATTCATGGATTCTCCTCGATGCAAAACATTCAATAATTTTAAATTCAGTTCACCCGTCAAACCGACACGATTGGTTATAGGATTTGGTTGTAAGCCTACAGCGCCATTGACGGAACTAATTGGATTAGATTGCAAGTAGAGAAATAATTCGACTCCTTCTTTCGTGAAAAGCAATTCATGCGGTTTAATTTCTTTGATAAAACTTAGCTGACTTATTTTTTTTGTAATTGTCCTTAATTTGGAATCATCGAAAAATTGCCCTTCCTGAATATCTAGCAAGCTAGAAATGAATAATTTGGAGATAGAAGAATCGCCTTTTATATTGATTTTATTGAAACGCAAAAGTTGTCCTTTTTCAACAACTAGTTTTGCCACCAAATCCGTTTCCTTAAAATTTATTTTCTCGAGGTAAACTTTGGAAAAAGGATAGCCATTAGAAGTCGTCGCGTCGTGTATGGAACGCATAACTTTGCCTATGTCATTTGGATTAAAAGGAATCGAAGCAATATATTTTTCGGTTAATCGGGAATGTCTTTTTAAAAAAAGAAGGTCTTCAGCATCCAGTTCCAATTGCACAGAATTGAATTTGTCACCAACAAAAAAAGCGACAGAAATAGTTTTGTTTTTAACACTAATGGAATCAACTGAAGCGAGTAGATAACCTTTTTTCACTGCAAAAGTTTGTATTTCTTTGATGTATCGAATGGCAGAAATACTATCCTTAAATTCTTTAGTGTAATTTTTTTTAACTTTTTTAATGTTTTCCGTTGTAAAAGAAATAGCAAATGTTTTTTGGCTGTGTAAGCCAAATGTAATTAATACCGTAAAAACAGCCAGAATAAAGCGCATAAACAGTAAAACGTAGTTTGAAATAAATTGTTTCAAATGATTAAGACTCAATTGTGAATAATATTTTTAGAGTAGAGAAAATAAAAAATTGTATTTTTGGCAATAATAGGAAAACCATTTATTTTAAAACAAATTCTAATGAAGAAATTTTTGACCTTGACACTTGTAGGGATGTTTGTGGCTTTAGCTATGACAGCGTGTAAAACATCAAAAGGAAGCTGCGAAGCTTACGGAAGCATAGAAACTGTAGAAAATGCAGATTTGGCATCTAAGTAATTGAATTCCCTAAAAAAAATCAAGGTCATCGATAGATGACCTTTTTTATTTTCTATAAATGCAAGAAGCTTCAAAAAAAACGAAGCGGTGATAGGTTTTTACTTATCGGTATACGTAACAGCATAACTTACCACATAGTTTTCTGGGAAAGCTGGAACCAATACATAATTTTCATTTAATACTTCTTGCTTACAATCTTTACATTGTGTAATATCGATTGAATATTTAACCGTTTGAGCTGCATTGTCAATTACAACCGATCTCTTGAAAGATGCTGCACAAGTTGTTTTTGTTGGATAACAAAGAATAGTGTATAAGGTATTATTCACTGGCGTTTTATCCGAACCATTCAATGAAACATCAAATAAACCAGTATAATTATGTGATCCATCAATTACAAAATCTGTACCCATACTAGGCGTCATATTGCCAGATGAAGGATAAATAATAACGTCTTGAATAATTGCACCGGAATCAGAATTTTCCGATAAAACGCATTTTTTTGAGCAAGAGGAAAGACCAAGAAAAAGGGCAGTAGTTGCTAATAATAGCATTGATTGTAATGTTTTCATAAAATAGTTTCGTTTTGTTAATAGCGTAAAAATAATAATTTTTAAAATATAAGTTTATTTTTTTCTCAACACAAAATTTTGCCCTAAATAAACACGCCTAACTTGTTCGTCTGCAGCAAGTTCTTCAGCTGTTCCTGACTTTAATATACTCCCTTCAAATAAAAGGTAGGCGCGATCGGTTATGGAAAGTGTTTCTTGGACATTATGGTCTGTAATTAAAATGCCGATATTTCTTTTGCGTAATTCAGAAACAATGCTTTGAATATCTTCCACTGCAATAGGATCTACACCTGCAAATGGTTCATCTAGTAATACAAATCTAGGATTTGTCGCTAATGCTCGCGCAATTTCAGTTCTACGCTTTTCTCCACCAGAAAGTCGGTTTCCTAAATTTTTACGCACGTGTGTCAAGCTAAATTCTTCTAATAATTGCTCTAATTTTTCATGCCTTTCCACCTTCGAGAGATCAGTCATTTCCAATATTGCCAAAATGTTATCTTCTACACTTAATTTTCGAAAAACCGA
>JBEDAD010000004.1:0-7395 GCA_041177985.1 Bacteroidota bacterium
TTGTTTTTTATACACGACGAAGCGAGCAAACCAACAAAAAGTAAATATAGAAGTTGTTTCATAAATAGTAATCTGTGACTAAAACGCTATTTTTTATTGGTTATTGTCCACCAAAATAGAAGTAGTGGATTTTAATTTATCCAAAATTTGTTGTGCAACATCCAACGCTCTGAAACCATCCTCCAATGAAACCAATGGTGTTGTATCGTTTACGATGGCATCGTGAAAAGAATTTAATTCTTCTTTTATCGCATTTATTTCGCCAATATCCGGTTTGTCGAAGTAGATTTTCTTTACTGGCTTTCCTTCTCCCATATCGAAAACAATATCGAGTGGATTTGGCTCGCCTTCCACCGTTTCCATCCGAACAACTTCTAACTCTTTGGTTAAGAAATCCACACTGATATACGCATCTTTCTGAAAAAAGCGCGATTTACGCATGTTTTTCATCGAAATTCTGGATGCTGTTAAATTTGCAACACAACCATTATCGAATTCAATTCGCGCATTTGTGATATCTGGCGTATCGCTAACAACAGCCACTCCAGATGCAGAAATCCGTTTTACGCCAGATTTTACAACACTTAATATAATATCTAAATCATGTATCATCAAATCCAAAACAACGGGAACATCCGTGCCACGCGGATTGAATTGCGCCAAACGATGGGTTTCGATAAACATTGGCTTGGTTAAAAATGGCACTGCAGCTTGGAATGCGGGATTGAATCGCTCTACGTGACCTACTTGCACTTTTACATTCGCTTCCCGCGCCAATCCCATTAAAGATCGTGCTTCGTCAACTGTTTCTGTAACTGGTTTTTCAATAAAAACATGTTTGCTGTTTCGAAGTGCCATCGAAGCAAGCTCTGCATGCGTCAATGTTGGTGTTACAATATCCACGCATTCCACCGCATCCAATAATTCCTGCATGGATTGAAAACGTTTTAACTGGAACTTTTCTATCACTTCCGCTGCATTTGCATCACTCGGATCATAGAACCCAACAACTTCAAACTGTTCTGTTAACTCAAGCAATAAGCGAATATGAATTTTTCCCAAATGCCCCGAACCAAAAACGCCAATTTTTAACATGTATTCGATTTTTTTTACAAAGTTAACGCTAGCACTTTGAAAATTTCAGAAAGCTAGATTGAATTATCAACAATCCAACCCTAATTAGACGTATTAATTCAAATTATTCGTTTGATCTAGATTTAAACCACCATAATACTCGGTATTTTTATTGGTGAGCCATTTTGTGAGAAACGTAATTTGTCCGGTATGGTAAGAAAAATGCTCAATTACATGCACCATAGCAGAAAAACCATTTACTTCAAATCCTTGGATGGTATATTTTTTCTCGATAGCATCGCTGTTTAGTTCCGATAAAGTTTGCTTCAAATTGACCTTTAAGTTTTCCAATAAAAAAACCAATTCTGATTTTTTTATTTTCGGATGGTGCATAAATTCCATGTTTCGGTCGCGATTATCTTCCCGATTTCCAATCCCCGATAAAATCCATTGTCTCGCATTTCCGCATATATGCAGCACTAAATTACCGATTGCCGGAATGGAGGCATTTGGAGATTTCCATAGATCTTTGTCCTCTATCATTGACATGCAACGGTAAATTCTTTCATACGATTCGTTAAAAACACGATTTTCAAATTCTTTTATCACTAATTCTGAAGAACTCATATTACAGCCTTGGTTCATTTGTTTTTCTAAAAATAAAAAAAAACTTGCTTCTATCTTTGATAAAAATAGAATTTGACTATATTTGCACTCACAAAAATGGTGGTTGTAGCTCAGTTGGTTAGAGCATCGGTTTGTGGTACCGAGGGTCGTGGGTTCGAGCCCCATCTTCCACCCACCAGAAGGCTGAGTAATTACTCAGCCTTTTTTTATTAACTTATTTTGAGGAAAAGAATTGTTTTTCCTTATTTGATAAAAACAACTGTATGCGGAATCAGGAAGCTATCGAAAAAAGAAGAACATTTGGAATCATCGCGCATCCCGATGCAGGAAAGACTACTTTAACGGAAAAACTACTGCTTTTTGGTGGGGCAATTCAAACTGCCGGAGCTGTAAAAAACAACAAGATTAAAAAAACTGCCACCTCCGATTTCATGGAAATCGAAAAGCAACGTGGAATTTCGGTTGCTACATCTGTTATGGCTTTTGAATACGGTGGAAAGCAAGTGAATATACTCGATACTCCTGGTCACAAGGATTTTGCAGAAGATACGTATAGAACGCTCACCGCTGTAGATAGTGTGATTCTTGTAATTGATTGCGCAAATGGTGTGGAAACACAAACCGAAAAATTAATGGAAGTGTGCCGCATGCGGAAAACGCCAGTGATTATTTTTGTGAACAAAATGGATAGAGAGGGAAAAGATGCGTTTTCTCTTTTGGATGAATTGGAAGATAAACTGGATCTTAAAGTAAGACCGCTAACTTGGCCAATCGGTATTGGCGATCGCTTCAAGGGCGTTTACAATATCCACAACCAAAGTTTAAACCTATTCAAATCCAACAAAACAAAACGCGAAGAGGAAGTTGTATCCATTAAAGACCTAAACGATCCGCAGTTGGATGATTTGGTTACTCCAGCGTTTGCGAATGAACTGCGGGAAGAAATTGAAATCATTGATGGCGTTTTTGACACATTTGACCGAGAAAAATACTTAAGAGGAGAAATAGCGCCTGTTTTCTTTGGCTCTGCCGTGAATAATTTTGGTGTGCAGGAATTATTGGACACGTTTATAGAAATTTCTCCTTCGCCAATTGGACGGGAAACCGATGTGCGGTTCATCGAGCCCAATGAGCCTAAATTCAGCGGTTTTGTCTTTAAAATTCATGCTAACTTAGATCCAAAACACCGCGATAGAATTGCTTTTTTACGGATTGTTTCCGGAAAGTTTGAGCGCAATACGTTTTACCACCACGTTCGACTGAACAAAAATTTCAAATTTGCGAACCCAACTTCCTTTATGGCGCAGGACAAAAGTGTTATTGAAGAAGCTTTTCCCGGCGATGTTATCGGATTGTACGATACTGGAAATTTCAAAATTGGCGACACCTTGACGGAAGGCGAAAAAATGATGTTCAAAGGAATTCCTTCTTTCTCTCCAGAAATATTCATGGAACTGGAAAATCTAGATCCAATGAAATCAAAGCAATTGGAAAAAGGAATCCGCCAATTAACCGACGAAGGTGTTGCACAAATGTTTGTACTGCAACCGGGAAACCGAAAAATCGTTGGAACGGTAGGGCAATTGCAATTCGAAGTTATTTCGCACCGTTTGCTGCATGAATATGGCGCAAATTGCCGCTTTGTTCCTAAAAATTACCACAAAGCGTGTTGGATTACAACGGATGATTTGCAGCAACTTTCTGATTTTAAACAAGCAAAAGGAAGTTATTTGGCACGCGACAAAGACGATAACCTTGTTTTCCTAGCGGAAACGTCTTTCTTATTGGCAATGGCGGAAAAAGACTATCCTGCGCTTACGTTCCATAAAACTTCTGAGTTTAAACTCGACGTGTAAAGGATTAAACGATTCATACTGTTTGGAAAATTTGTCCGAGACGTGCTATTGCTATCGAAGCAATTTTGCGTTAGGGATTGTAGTGGAAATCCTTTTCTTTTTTAAAGGAAAAGATTGGAACGAAAAGCGCGACCCGCAGGGAAACGCCCAACTTTTAATCAACTTAAAGGGTGATTTTTTACACCGGGTTTAATTCCTCCCAGTTCGGTAAGTTTTCGAGGAAAATCAAGCTGCTGTTGCTTCTATCTATTTTACAAGCAATATTTTCCAAGCCATTTGTAAGGATTAAAAAATCAACATTTAGCGTAAAATTATACTGTGCGATTTGCCGAAAAACTTTTTCTGTAAGCTTTACTTCCGGAGCTTTGCACTCGATTATCATCCTTGGATTTCCGTCTTTTCCAAAAACCACCACATCACAGCGACGCGATAATTGGTTGACTTCAATGGCCATTTCGGAGGAAATTAAGCCAATTGGAATTTGCTTTTCAGCGATTAAATAATGCAGGAGATGTTGCCGAACCCATTCTTCTGGCGTAACCAATAGATCTTTTTTGCGCACCAGGCATTTGACGTAAACGAGATTTTTTTTTCGTGTAAGTTTCAGCGGAGCAACTGGAAAAGATAGCGGTGTAAACATTTTATCCAACTGAAATCACATGCCGAGCAGCAATAATTCAATGTCTTTGTATTTCAAGTCAAATACTTTACCGAGCACTTCGCTTGTCAGCGTTCCTTTGTAAATATAAACGCCACCTCTAAAACCTGGATCGTTTCTTATCAAATCGCGGCAACCGCCCTGATCTCCCATTTCTATTAAAATTGGGGAAAAAATATTGGAAAGCGCAAAAGATGCCGTTCTGGAAACCCGCGAAGCGATATTCGGCACGCAATAATGGATTACGCCATGTTTCACGAAAGTCGGTTCAATGTGATTGGTGACGCGGGAAGTTTCAAAACAACCGCCTTGATCGATACTTACATCGACAACCACCGAGCCCGTTTTCATGCTTTGAATCATTTCTTCTGTTACCACGCAAGGCGTTCTTCCTAGCGGTGAACGCAATGCTCCAATAACAACATCCGCGCGTTTGAGTGATTTATCCAAGACTTTTGGATTTAAAACAGAAGTATAAATTCGCACGCCAATATCGTTTTGTAAACGACGCAGACGCGACAAAGAACTATCAAAAACCTTCACGGAAGCGCCCAAACCAAGTGCTGCACGCGTTGCAAATTCACCAACTGTTCCTGCGCCAATAACAACAACTTCTGTTGGAGAAACACCGGCTATTCCACCGAGCATGATTCCTTTTCCATCGTTGAAAGAAGAAAGCAGCTCCGCAGCAACCAAAATAGATGTTGTACCAGCAATTTCTCCCATCGTTCGAACAACAGGATAAACGCCTTCTTCGTCGCGGATATAATCCCAAGCAACGGCAGTAATTTTCTTCTGCATCAATTTTTGCAGAATTACTTTTGGTTGAATAGAAATTTGCAAAGCGGAAATAAGCGTCTGATTTCCAGACATTAAATCCACTTCTTCTTCGGATGGAGGCGCAACTTTAAAAATAATATCGCACTGAAAAATTTCTTTTGAATCGTGGCAAATCTCTGCTCCTGCTTCGCTGTATTCGTTATCCGAAAAATTAGCTCCTTCCCCACTTTTAGATTCAATTTTCACGCGGTGTCCGTTCGCTACGAGAAGTGAAACTGCTTCCGGAACCAATGCTACACGGCGTTCTTGAAAAGAACTTTCCTTTGGGATTCCAATAAATAAACTGCCTTTTTTTCGGGCAATTTCCAACATTTCTTCTTTTGGGAGAAGGCTACCTTGCTGAATTAATTTTTTGAGAATCTCGGGATCGGTAATCATTGCTCTACTGTTAGTGTGCGTGAATTGTCATCTAATTTACGAATATACACCCAAATCGTATTATCTGGTAATAAATTAGCGATTTTTTCTGGCCATTCAATGAAACAAATTCCGCCATTGTAGAGCATTTCTTCTATTCCAATGTCGAAAGCTTCCCGTTCATCCTTCAAGCGAAAAACATCAAAGTGGTAGACTTTCCCATACATTGCACTATCGTATGTATTTACCAAAGAATACGTTGGAGAACCTTCTAGCTCCTGAATACCCATCGCAGAAAGCAACGCGGAGATAAAAGTTGTTTTTCCAGCGCCCATTTCGCCATCAAATGCAAAAACTTTGTTGTGTAAAAACGCTTCTAAAAAAAGTTGCGCTGTTGCAGGGATATTTTCAAGATTTTGAATGGGAAATGTCATTTTAAAAAATATTTAACAAAAATAATCTTATTTCAGGTTATTTATTTTCTGAATTAGACTTTTTTTGTAATATTACCCCTGAACTAAACTTCGGAAGTCATATTGGTGGCTACACACATGCATACAAAAAGCAAAGTAATGGATCTTGGAAATTAGATAAAGCAAAAATAAAAGTGCATGTTGAAGGTGTTTTTAGACAGGACGATGATTGTGACAAAACGAAATCAGAATCAGGCACAAAAGAAAATAACAACGATAAAAAAATTGAGAAAACAAAAACCAAACTATGGAGCAAATACAGCGAGTTTTCAAATGGAGATGTAAAAACAACACACCGACTGATTAAAGGAAATATAACTATAACAGACGAATTAATTTTAAACCCTTGTAATTAAATGAAAATCATCCTAATCCTATGCATAATTCCTTTTTTAAAACTTGCAGTTTATGGCCAAAACCATGAACTGCAAGTTTTATATAAATTTGGTTTTTCTACAAATAATTTTCATTCCCCACTATACGATGATCCAATCTCTTTCGGAGCTGATGGAAAATGGTTTGGTGCAAAATTATTAAATGATCAAACAACAGAGGTAAATTATAAATACCAGATATGGAAAAAAGCTAAATTGTATGTCTTAGCAGGAATTGAAATTGGAAAATCCAGCTATTATCTTCCAATCATTAATTCTAATTGGTATCAAATTGGGGATATAAACTTTAACCAAAAAAAATCCGGCTATTTAATTGGCTTTGCAAAAAGAATAAATGTATACGATTCAAAATTGAAAATAGATTTTGGTTTTAAATTTAAAAACGTGTATCCCTTTTATAGAAATGAAAATTTCGCGAATGATTGGACCTTCTCAGAAACACGTGATTGGATTGAATACAAATATTCGCTTGACGCAGATTATAGACAAAATTTAGGCTACTACGGAGAACGAAATTTTTTAAGAGGTTTTTTGAGGGCTGAAACTTTTTTAAATGTCCAATTTAACCTCCACAAAAATTGGTTTTTAAATTTTCAAGTTTCCTATCAACGAAATAATTACTTTTTCTACAATTACACATTTAATATTCGATATTACTTGGGGGGATCAACTTATCCAACAAATTTTGAGAACTTTTACGGGATAAGTGGTGGAAATAACCGATTTTTTAAGAACGACGACCTAATTTATACAGCTCTTGGTTTAAATTATAATTTTTCAAGAACAAATAAAACAAAAAAAGCAAAATATACTAATTTACTTTAAAATTCATTTAAATATATTCTTCCGGATGCTTGCGGTTAACGTACTAAAATCCTCTTTTTTAACTGAATGCAGCATTTTGGCAACCAAAGGAATATGACTAGTAAACCCGATCTTTTATAAAAAATATCACTTGTGTCCGATAAAAACTTTATAATTTTCTAGAAAACCTTATAAATTCTAGGTTCATTGCAGATGGTCAGCCATAGTGTCTTAGTTCTATAGATAGGCCCTTTCCACGCTCAAAAAATTGAAACGTTATGAAAAGATTTAAAGGATTCGTAGAATCGGGG
>JBEDAD010000005.1:0-5592 GCA_041177985.1 Bacteroidota bacterium
TTTGAAGAGCCCTATTTCGACGCTTATTCAGAAGAAAGCGAAATCAATTGGTCAGATCTTCAATTATCGACCGATGAAGATTTAAAAGTTGACTTAGAAAAACCAAAAGAGGAGGAGTAACCCCCAACATTTTTAAATTTGTTACTACTTTAAACGATAATTAATTCATACCATGAAAGGAATAATTTTAGCCGGTGGATCCGGAACACGCTTGCATCCATTGACGTTGGCAGTTTCTAAACAACTTATGCCAATCTATGATAAACCGATGATTTATTATCCTTTATCCATTTTGATGAGTGCTGGAATCAGAGAGATTTTAATCATTTCAACGCCCCACGATTTGCCTAATTTTGAAAAATTATTGGGAAATGGAGAAACTTTGGGCTGTCAGTTTTCTTATGCGGTACAAGAAATTCCAAACGGATTAGCGCAAGCTTTTGTTATCGGAGAAAAGTTTATTGGCAATGAAAAGGTTGCGCTGGTTTTAGGAGATAATATCTTCTATGGTGTTGGAATGGATAGTTTATTAAAAGAAAACAACAATCCGGAAGGCGGCGTAGTGTATGCATACCACGTTAGCGATCCAGAACGCTATGGCGTAGTTGAATTTGACGAAAACATGCAAGCCTTATCGATTGAGGAAAAACCGACTCATCCAAAATCCAAATTTGCAGTACCGGGATTGTATTTTTACGACAATTCAGTTGTGGAAATTGCTAAAAACTTGCAGCCTTCTCCAAGAGGCGAATATGAAATAACGGATATCAATGCAGAATACCTGCGCCAAGGGAAATTAAAAGTTGCTGTTTTAGACCGAGGAACTGCTTGGTTGGATACTGGAACGTTTGCTTCTCTAATGCAAGCGGGTCAATTTGTTCAAGTTATTGAAGAGCGACAAGGCTTGAAAATTGGGTGCATTGAAGAAGTAGCCTTCCGCAATGGATTTATTACCAAAGAGCAGTTGAAACAAATTGCAGAGCCACTTGTTAAAAGTGGATACGGAACGTATTTAATGGATTTAATTTAAACATGCAAGAGTTAGCTGGATATACACTGTTTTTGGAAAAGGAAATTGAAAAATTAGATTTCCCAAGTTCTCCATCTAATTTATATGACCCATTGCGTTATTTCATGACCTTGGGTGGAAAAAGAATGCGTCCAATTTTAACCCTTTTGGGAGCGGAACTTTTTGGTGAGAAAAGAGAAAATGCTTTACCTGCAGCTTTGGCAGTGGAGGTTTTTCATAATTTCACGTTAATCCATGACGATATAATGGATGAAGCGCCAAAGCGAAGAAATCAGCAAACGGTGCATACGAAATGGAACCAGAACATTGCTATTTTATCGGGTGATGTGCTTTTCGTGAAAGGCTTTCAATTATTGGCAAAACAAAAATCCGAACACCTTTCATCCTTGCTGGATGTTTTTAATACAACAGCGATTGAAGTGTGCGAAGGCCAACAATTGGACATGGATTTTGAAACAAGGCAAAACGTTTCTATTCCGGAATATATTGAAATGATCCGATTGAAAACATCTGTTTTGCTGGGTTGTGCGCTAGAAATGGGCGCAATTGTTGCAAATGCGGAGAAACAAGATAGGCGCTTTTTATACGATTTCGGGCAGCACGTTGGTATTGCGTTTCAAATTCAAGACGATATTCTGGACTTGTATGCCGATCCTGAAAAATTTGGAAAGCAAGTTGGAGGAGATGTAATTTCCAATAAAAAAACACTGCTGAACTTGAAGGCTTTTGACATGGCCAATAGCACACAAAAATTGATTTTAGAGCAATTAGCACTAGAGCAAGATGCCGTTTTAAAAGTGCAAAAAACAAGAGAAGTATACGATCTTATTGGTGTGCGTTCTGCTTGTGAAGTGCACATGCAAGAGCATTATTCCCATGCTATGGAATCTTTATCAAAGGTAAATCTGCACGAGAAAACAAAATTACCACTTATTGCTTTGGCTGATTTTTTAATGCAGCGGGATAATTAAAATTTCACATAAGAACCAAAGTAAAACCGCAAGTTTTTTATCGAAAAAGCACCTTAATTTCAAAGTAAAGCATTTTTGTTAAGCCAGGAAGAAATCGAAGCATTGAAGAATGGGGACCAACAGGCCTATACGGCTCTTGTCGCTTTATTTTCCCGAAAAGTGTATAATCTTTGTTTAAGTTTATTGCACAATCAGGAAGATGCGGAGGATGCCACACAAGAAGTTTTCAGCTCCGTTTTCAGCTCCATTAACAAGTTTAAAGGTGATTCGAAGGTATCAACATGGATGTATCGTATTTCTGTCAATAAGTGCAAGGAAATAATTCGAAAAAAATCACGTAAAAAGCGTTTTGGATTTTTAGTTCCTCTGGAAAATTTAGAAACGAATTCCCCTAATACCACGCAAGCAAATTTTATACATCCGGGAATAGAATTGGAGAATCAAGAACGGGCTGCCATTCTTTTTGGCGCCATAAATAGCTTGCCTGAAAATCAAAAAATTGCGTTTTCCATGCATAAATTAGAGGGAATTCCCTACGATGAAATAGCAGCAATTATGGGCTTATCGCTTCCTTCCGTGGAGTCGCTCATTTTCCGTGCAAAGCAGAATTTGAGAACTAAGTTAGCAGCCTATTATATTAAAAATGAGCAATAAACAGCAAGAAAGTATAAAAATGAGCATCCAAACAACTATGGAATCAAAAAAAGAAATGTGGATCGAGCAAGTACTTGGTGCTGCAGATACGAAAAGCCAGATTGAGATTTCTGAAAATCTTAAACAGCGCTTGGAGCTAGGATGGAACGAAACTATTTTCTTGCAATCCCGAATTCCATTAAAAACAATTTGGTTAGCTGCTGCAAGTCTCTTACTTTTAATCATGTGTAACTTTACTGCGGTAAAATACGCAACTGAAAAAAAGGATAAGCAAGAAACGAATGGCACAACAGAATACTTTTCCTATTTAGAACAAGTAGTATGAAAACAGTAAAATTTTATAAAATAGTAGTTATTTCCCTGTTTATACTAAATGGCGCAACCCTATTTTTTCTTTTGAATCCTTCTCGCGACCGGCATCCGGGACATCCAAATAAAATGGATCTAATAGAACAATTAGAACTAAGCGGAAAAAAGAAAGAACAAATAATCCGTTTGCAAGACGCCCATTTTCAAGCGAAGGACATATTGATGAATCGCAATAGAACCTTGCACGAGCGGCTTTTCCATTCCTTCAACGATCCAAAAAAAGACAGCAGCGCCATTGCTTTGTTAATTAATGATATTGTTGAAAATCAGCGTGAAATTGAACAAATGACCTTTGATTATTTCAAGAAAATTGATGCGCTTTGCACTCCCGAACAAAAAGTAAAATTGCAGAATACAATTCACAAAGTACTTAGCAGAGTAGGCGGGCCACCACCTAGAAAATAATATGCAGCAAATAATCTTCGTATGTATTTTCGTCTATTTTTCGGGAGTTTCGTTTTCTCAGAAGGAAAGAAGCGTTCAATTTGTGCCAGTTTTCAATGGACAAAAAGTAGAATTAAGTAAAAAGTATGCATCCGATGGACATTGGTTTCAATTTGAAAGCCTGCGGTTTTATATTTCCGCGGTATCCATTTCTGGAGAAAAATCTACGTGGAAAGATCCACAAAGTGTGCATTTAATCGATTTGGAAGATAGTTTGTCCTTGTTCATTTCGCACGAAGCAAAAAATGGGAATAGATTGAATTTTAATATAGGTTTGGATAGCACCACCAACGTTTCTGGAATTATGGATGGCGATTTAGACCCAATTAAAGGAATGTATTGGGCTTGGAATACCGGTTATATCCATTTTAAATTAGAGGGTTTTTCCTCCGAATCGATACTTCCCAACAAAAGTTTTGAGTTTCATTTGGGCGGTTATGTGTTTCCAAACGCAACTATTCAAGCCGTAGAAATCTCTTTGGATAACTGGCAGGATAATTTGGTTGTTGAACTAGAATTGGGAAAATTAATACCAAATCTTCCTTGGCAATCGACTCCTTCGATTTTGATTCCAGGAAAAGATGCAGTAAAAATCTCAAAACTATTACCCACCCTTTTCCAATTGCCAAGCGATGAGAAATAGTATCTTTCTTTTGCTTTTTGCTCTTAGTTGCATCGCATCGGTAGCGTTTCGTTTTGAAAAAGAGCCCAAGGTTATTTCTATTGAAATCCCCAAGAAATGGCCGCGTCCAGTGTATGATTTCTCAAAAAATCCACTGTCGGAAATTGGATTTGAATTGGGTAGAAAACTATTTTACGATCCAATTTTATCGCGCGACAGTTCTATTTCCTGCGCATCTTGTCATTTACAATATACTGGTTTTACGCATGTTGATCACGCCGTAAGCCACGGAATTGAGGGCAGAAAAGGAACGCGAAATACGTTAGCACTGATCAATCTCGCCTGGCAAAAAACTTTCCATTGGGATGGCGGTGTGACCAATTTAGAAACGCAAGCAATCAATCCGCTGCAACATCCTGCAGAAATGGATAATTCCTTGCGTGCAGTAATTAATCGCTTAAATGCTTCGTCAAATTATCCTGGTTTATTTGAAAAAGCTTTTGGGAACAAGGAAATTACCACTTCGAAACTCATGAAGGCATTGACGCAATATACCGTTTCGCTCATCTCAGTCAATTCCAAATACGATAAAGTAAGCAGAAAGGAAAAAGGAATCTTCTTTACAGAACAGGAAAAAAGAGGCTTAAAACTATTTAATGCTAATTGCAATAGTTGCCACACAGCGCCGCTTTTTACAAACACTTTATTCGCGAGTAACGGGCTGAAAATAGATAGTTTATTAAACGATACCGGCCGTTTTGCAATTACCGGGTTTCCGGGAGATTCTTTGAACTTTAAAATTCCAAGCTTGCGAAACATAGAGTTTACATTTCCTTACATGCACGACGGAAGGTTCAAGAAATTGAAAGACGTCATCCATTTTTACAGCGAAGGAATCGATCTTCAGTCGCCTTATTTGAGTCCGTATTTAAAGGATAGAAAACACTTCACTGAAATCGAAAAAAAGGATTTACTGGCATTTTTATATACCTTGACGGATAAGGAGTTTTTGTACAATCCGCGATTCTCTTTCCCAAAGTAGTTTGGTGAAAGGATTCTTTTAAGCGAAAGCAAACATTTGCAAACGCAATCTTTAGCAAGCTAAAAAGGGATCTTCTAAAAAAGTTCTTACTTTTAAACAATGTAGGAGGGCAAGTTTTTCTTGAAAGTGTTCTCTAAACTGAAAACAACTTAAAATTTATGAAAAAACTAATTTTTGGAATCGCTTTCGGAATTACTTCCTTACCATTTGCGCAAACAAATCCTGCAATCACTTCTTGGCTGCAAAATACTACGCAAACAGGGAGTTATTACCAATCTGGGAATTCCACTGCTATCAGCAATTCAATCGTTGTAAATTGTCAAGCGGTTCAATATTCTTCAAACTGGGTTTACGTTACAACGAATGGAATTCCATCCTATCCAACAGGTCCCTTTTTAGACGGTAACCCTTCGCAAGCAACGGATCAAAATGCAATTTTTAAATTTCCATTAAATCCAAC
>JBEDAD010000006.1:0-4172 GCA_041177985.1 Bacteroidota bacterium
ACTATCATTCCAACATGGGATATTCCGGATCCATTATCAAAGAAAATCAAATCCCCTTTTTGCGCATTCTTCTCCTTGATCTTTTTGGAATTCTCGTGTTGATCCACCGCTCTTCTCGGTAATTCTTTGCCAAATTCCTTCATCACATAGCACGTGAATCCGCTACAATCAAATCCCGGAGGACTATTACCAGCCCAAACATAAGGCGTTCCGATTTGCTTTTTCGCATACTCAATGATCTTTTGTCGCTCCTTGAAATAAGCATCTTCTTCTGTCTCTTCTCCTTTGAAATCTACTATTTCTCCCTGATTTTCAATATCCGGAACACCATCAAAAAGTCCATCCATGACCTTTTGTACATTTTCAAATTCCGTTTTTTTATCTCTTCTTTTTAAATCCTCTGCCCAAGAAATCAAATCGGCTTTCAGATAGGCAATTTCGTAGACGTGTGCTTCCAAAATTTTCTTTCCATCACTGGAATTTTTGATCTGGCGAAATAATAAACCAGCCTCTTCCAACGCTTTTGGGTTATGAATTAGCCAGTATTCATTTTGACTCAATTGGAACAACGCCAATGACTTATAAAACGTGGGGACTTGAGAATAGTCATAATCCGGAATATCCAGTAATCGACTCGCTTTTCGATACACGGATTTATAATGACCTTGCGCATAAAACATTTCAAGTTTATCAAATTCCCGCACTTGCGCCCAACTTTCTGAGCCAACGAAAACCACTAAAATAAACACAAACAATGTTTTCATCCAAATTCTATTTACAGCATAAAATTAACGAAGTATTCTACAATACTTATTAAGAAAACTACATTTCATTCAACATACAAATGTTCATTGATAGCGGCTTGTTTAAATATTTTTAACGGGAATTTCAGACAATTTTTATGTGTTCAAGCGTTAATTACACTATATTTATATTTCAAAATAAATTTTAATGATAAACTATTTTTCTCTCCTCATTTTCGCTTGTATTATTTTTAGCGGTCAAGCGCAAATCGACCCTCAAAAAGTTGGAACAACCCAAAAATTTGACGAAGTCCTTACCTATGTCAATAGAATGTATGTGGACGATGTAAATGCACAACAGCTTACCGATGCCGCAATCATTGCGTTATTAGAAAAACTGGATCCGCATTCTACTTATATTTCAAAAGAGGAAGTAGACGATGCTAATTCTTCCATAAATGGCAGCTTTGTCGGTATTGGAATTCGTTTTCAGATTCTGAAAGATACGTTAATGGTGGTTGCAACAATTCCTGGCGGACCATCCGAAAAACTCGGCATTAAACCTGGTGATAAAATCACAAAAGTAGACAACTTGATTGTTGCCGGAATTGGGTTGAAAAACTCCCAAGTTCGCGAAAAACTGATGGGAGAATTAGGCACAAAAGTTAAAATTGAAGTGCTTAGAAAAGCACAGAAAAAACCGATGGATTTTGTGATTACCCGCGATAATATTCCGATTAATTCCGTAGATGCATATTATATGCTCACAGCAGAAATTGGCTATGTAAAATTGAATAGTTTTTCCAGAAGCACAATGGATGAAGTGCAAAAAAGCATCAAGGAACTAAAGTCAAAAGGCATGAAACACCTCGTTTTTGATTTGCAAGGAAATGGCGGTGGATTATTGGATCAAGCGCAAAAAGTGGCAGATGAATTTTTGTCAGGAGATAAATTAATCGTCTACTCGGAAGGTAGAGCGCAACCTAGAACAAATTTAAATGCGTTTAGAAAAGGACTTTGGGAAGAAGGCGAATTGGTAGTTTTAACAGATGAATATTCTGCATCCGCAAGTGAAATTCTGTCCGGAGCAATTCAAGATTGGGATCGCGGTTTGATTATTGGCCGAAGAACATTCGGAAAAGGATTGGTGCAACGTCCAATAGATTTAACGGATGGTTCTCAAATGCGTTTGACAATTGCACGTTACTATACGCCAAGTGGTCGTTTTATACAGAAATCCTACGAAGATAAGGAAGCATATAAAAAAGACCTCACACAACGTTATTTGAATGGCGAATTTAGCAATGCTGATTCCATAAAATTGCCGGATTCACTGAAATTCGAAACCTTGGTTTCCAAGCGAATTGTATATGGTGGTGGCGGAATTATGCCGGATATTTTTGTTCCATTGGACACATTAGAATTCACAGATTATTACCGAGACTTGATTCAAGGAGGCCACGTGAATAGTTTCACATTAGAATATGTAGATAAAAACCGAGAACAATTACTGGGATCCTACCCTTCTTTCGATTCGTTTTTGAAAACATATTCACCTTCCACGATTTTGATGAACGAATTTCTAGCTTATGCTGAAAAGGAAGATCCGGAATTGAAATTCAATGAGGAGGAATATAAAACGAGTGAAAAACTCATCAAACTGCGATTGAAAGCTATATTGGCGCAAGATCTATGGGGCTACAATGAATTTTATCAGATTTATAATGAATCCAATGAAATCGTAGTGCGCGCTGTAAAAGCAATTGAAAACAAAGAAACGCACAAACTTCACCACAAAAAATAAAGTAAGATTGAAAATGCTTTTATTAATTTTGAGTAAAACAATTAAATTTTAGAAACATGAAAAAGGTAATACGCACATTTTTTTCCATTTGCTTCGGATTAACACTTCTGCAATCTTGTGCAGATAGTTCCGCTAATATGGAATCCCAAAGTGGTGAAGTTGTTTCTGCTGTGGCAGCAGATGATCAGAACGAAGCAGACCTAAAAGCTTCGCTGAGTGCAATCGAAGAGGAAGAACAAGCGCGTTTGTTAGATGAATCTTCCGCAATGACTAGCATGTCGTTTGATAAAACAACACAAGATTTTGGAAAAATTAAAGAAGACACAGAAAACAATGCTTCGTTTATTGTAACCAATACAGGAACGAAGCCTTTAATAATTGATAAAGTAGATGTTAGCTGTGGTTGTACAACAGCGAAAAAACCGGAGAAGCCCATCGCTCCTGGAAAATCTGACAAAATTGAAATCATCTTCCATCCTAAAGTCGGACAATTAAACGAACAAAATAAAACAGTTACCATAACAGCAAATACAGAACCTAAAACAGCGGTGCTAAATATCAAAGCGTTTGTAACTGAAAAATAAGTATCTGCGTTTCAAAAACGTATTTTAAACAGTTTTCTTAGAACCGTTGGGATTTTTTCTCAGCGGTTTTTTTTCATGTCCATACCTTTCTGAATGACATTGGTCAGCCAATTGAATGATGTATTTATTCTTTAAATCTACTATCAAAAAGTACATTTAGAGTTCCGTTTTCCGTGACAAATTTTAGTTTTAATTAAGGCAGAAATACCAGATGAACAAGCAAGAAATAAACAAGAGAAATATAAAAAATTCCATTAAACCATTTGGCTTCTCCCCTTTTTATTGGATTGTTTTGTTCTCGACACTATTCGTCTTACTTGTTTATTTCACAAGAAACCAAACCGCTGCAACTCGAGAAATTTCGTGGAAAAGATTTAAACAGGAAATGCTTTTACCACAAGACGTGGATAAAATAGTTATTCGGAACAAAGAAATTGTCGAGGTTTTTATCAAAAAAGAAAAATTAAAAAGCGATAAATATATTTTAGTTTCTAAAGGTATGTTTGGCAGTCAGAATGCTGGTCCGCACTATATTTTTGGCATTGGTTCACTCGAATTATTTGAACAAAATTTGGCGGAAATACAGCGTATTTTTCCAGAAACAGAGCGTGTAGAAATTTACTATGTAAATAGCGGAAAAAGCTGGTGGACTTCCCTGATTTATTGGGCATTGCCCTTGTTACTTTTTATTTTCATTGCACTAAATTGGTTGAACAGGCTTATAGCAAGAACGAAGGGAATTGGTGGGACATTTTTGGATTTCGGAAAATCAAATCCGCAGGTTTTTGAAAAAGGAAAAAGCGCACACATTACCTTTAAAGATGTCGCTGGATACGAAGAGGCAAAATTGGAAATTATGGAGATTGTGGCATTTTTGAAACAACCATCACATTTCACCAAACTGGGTGCTAAAATTCCAAAAGGCGTTTTATTGGTCGGAGCACCTGGCACAGGTAAAACGCTTATGGCAAAAGCCGTAGCTGGAGAAGCCGGAGTTCCATTCTTTTCCTTATCGGGATCCGAATTCATCGAAATGTTTGT
>JBEDAD010000007.1:0-3437 GCA_041177985.1 Bacteroidota bacterium
GTAAAGATAGCTTCAAAAACGAATACGGTAAACAATATCTTTTTCATAGTTTTTCTATTTAATTGCACAAAAAGCTGACTGATTTATGTACTTTTGAATGCAATATTAAAGAAATTTAATGACTCTTAAAAGTATTTTAACATTACTATTGGTAATATTAGTTGCATTAAGTTGCAATCGAAATCCGCTTGACGTGGATGCTTCCAATGTAACACTGAAAATCGGCTTTGTAAACATGGATTCTATCTTGTTTAATTCCAATTCTGCTGACTTGATAACTGCCCACCAGGAGTTTAAAAAATCCATGCCAGAAATTTACGATTATGAGCTCGGTTATTGTCTTCACATTGGGGAGGTTGACGATACTACGTTTGTGAACAGCATGCAACTTTTTTATGCGGATCCTTATATTGCTCGCTTGGAAAAACGAATTCAAGAAAAATTTCCATCCCTTGAAATTCAAAAAAATGAAATCAAGTCAGGCTTTAAACACCTGAAGTTTCATATTCCCGGTGGGAAAATCCCAGAACAGGTTGTTTTTATGAATTCATTTTTTGCATCGAATGCCTTTAGCACGGAAAAACAAATTGGAATTGGTTTAGAACGGTACCTTGGAAAGCAGACCGATGTCATTCAGGAATTGCCACCAGATCAGTTTTACGAATGGATTCGAGATGGAATGGATGCTGAATTTCTTACACGCGACGCACTTTGTTCTTGGATAATGACGCATTATGTGGATGAAGTTGATGGAAATCTAACGGAAAACATTATCCGTTGGGGGAAAATTTTATACTTGACCCAAGCTGCTTTTCCAGATGCAAGTGAAGCATGGATAATGCGCTATTCTGAGGAAAAGTACCAATGGGCAATTGATAATGAATACGAAATTTGGAAATATTTGGCCGATCAGAAAATGCTTTTCAAAATCGATGATCGCAATAAAATGAACCTGCTTAATGAAGGCCCTTACACAGTTGGATTACCGGAAAAGGGTCCCGATCGTTTGGGACAATTTATCGGATTTCGGATGCTTCAAAAATACATGGAAATTAAAAAAGTTTCCGTTGAACAATTAATACAAACACCGTACACAGAGATTCTTGTAGAATATCAAATCGATTAACATGGAAGATAAAGTAGTTAAGTCATCGGATATCCAAATTAAAGTTGGATTGAATGAAAATAATTTACCAATTGGGATTAAATGGTCTGCTGCGGATGGTGGCGTTGAAAATGCAGATGCTAAAGCATTCATGCTTTCTATTTGGGATCCGAAAGATAATAACACGATGAAAATTGATTTGTGGACAAAAGAAATGTCTATCGAAGAAATGAAACAATTTTTCCATCAATCGCTCTTAACAATGGCCGATTCTTTTGAAAAAGCTACGGGTGAGCATTTAATCTGTGAGGATTTGCGCGATTACTGTTTCCATTTTGCCGAAAAAATGCAAATCTTACCAGAAGAGAAATAATGGCTTCCGGAAATTTACGTAAAATGACTGTTTCCCAAGAAGAAACAATTCGTTATGACTTGGTTTTGGACGAAAACATTCGTGTGAACACTTTAGTTGGAAAAGTGATTTCTTTGAGTTGGAACGGTATTATCACGTGCACAGCATGTCAAAAAAATACAAAGAAATCATTTGGTGATGGATTTTGCTATACGTGTTTCATTCGTGCGCCGGAAGCTGCAGAATGTACAATTCGCCCAGAATTGTGTCGCGCGCATTTGGGAGAAGGCCGGGATCCAGAATGGGAAGAACGCAACCATAACACACCACATATTGTATATTTGGCTGCGACAGATATTGTTAAAGTTGGCGTAACTAGGATTACTCAAATTCCAACGCGCTGGATTGACCAAGGAGCAAGTTCTGCGATCCGATTGGCCGAAACTCCGAATCGTTATGAAGCAGGAAGGCTGGAAGTTGCATTGAAAGATTTTTTTGCAGATAAAACCAATTGGCAGCGCATGTTGAAAAACGAAATAGACGAATCCATCGATTTAGTGGATGAGAAATGGAGCTTACACGATCAATTACCAGCTGATTTAACGCAATTTTTCACGGAAAATGATGAAGTGATAGCGCTAAATTATCCAGTTTTGGAATTTCCAGAAAAAGTAAAAAGTTTGAGTTTCGAAAAAACAGCGCAAATTTCAGGAAAACTAATGGGCGTAAAAGGCCAGTATTTATTATTTGAAGGCGGCGAAGTTCTTAATATCCGCAAGCATACCGGTTATTATGTGACCTTGGATGTTTTGAATTAAAACCCTCTCTTTTTTATGCTTCGCTTTACTTTCCATAATTCGCCTTTCAACTTAAATAGTTAATATCTAACTTTGCTGCATGGGAAAAGATAAGATTCGCCGATTTGCTGTTATGAAAGAGTATGCAAATGTTTTTGAACCGTTAATCGGAGAAGAATATGCCATGAAAGGTAAATGGCGCAGCGATTATTTCAAAAATGAAAATCCAATTGTTTTAGAATTAGGTTGCGGAAAGGGCGAATATTCCATTGGATTGGCCAAACATTTCCCTGAGAAAAACTTCATTGGTGCAGATATTAAAGGTGCACGCATGTATATTGGTGCAACAGAAGCTTTGGAAGAGAAAATGACGAATGTTGCGTTTTTGCGAACGAAAATCGACTTTATTAACCACTGTTTTGCGGAAGGTGAAGTGGATGAAATCTGGTTAACCTTTTCAGATCCTCAGCCTAATAAACCGAATAAACGCTTATCTTCAGCACCCTTTATGGATCGTTATCGGAAATTATTAAAACCAGGAGGATTGGTGCACATGAAAACCGATTCGGACTTATTATTTCAATTCACGGAAGAAGAAATAAAAGAACACAAATACGAATTACTAGAACTTACCTGGGACCTTTATGGCGAATTACCGGAGAATATAGATCCACAATTACGCGAAATTTTCCATATTAAAACGCATTACGAAAAGCTATTCACCGCAAAAGGAAGTGTTATTAAATATGCAAAATTCAAAATCAACTGACAAGTTGTAATCCATCCCGAATCCCAACCGCCGCAGGCAGCATCGACTGCAAGGAGATAATCCCAAATCCCAAATTCCAAATCCCGAATCCCGACCGCCGCAGGCAGCATTGACTGCAAGGAGATAATCCCAAATCCCCTTACGCTACGCGTAATTTTGCCATTTTCGACTTCATGAATTGAGCTTCAGCATACTCTAATGTCACCCGATATTTGGTTTCATTTTTGGATGGCAACTCGTACATCGCGTCATTTAAAATTGCTTCACAGATTGAACGTAATCCACGTGCTCCTAGTTTGAATTCAATTGCTTTCGTAACAATAAAATCAAGCACATCGGCATCAAACGTTAGTTTCACGCCATCAATTTCAAATAAACGCAAGTATTGTTTTACCAGTGCGTTTTTTGGTTCGG
>JBEDAD010000008.1:0-3845 GCA_041177985.1 Bacteroidota bacterium
GCGGTACCGAGGGTAAAGAAAAAAATACTACTGAATAAAAATAAAAGTTGCTTCGTCATATCTTGGTATTTAATGAATACGCAAGTTACCGCATTATATTTTTCCTGCTACTACAAATGCTTTCGTTTTGGTATAAATTAAAGCGCCATTCGTTGAAAAAGCTTCGAAAACGGCGACATGCGTGCCAATTTTTGCCTTAACGCCTTGATCGGAAATCCCATCCCACGTAAATGTGCCACTTGAAGCCAATAATTCGTTGCTAAAAAGTGTTCGAACTTCTCGTCCGCGATCATCGAAAATGGTAAATTTTCCGAGTAATCCGGATTCACTCATCGCATAGGTAATTTGAAGGAAATCTTCGTTTCCGTCGTTATCCGGAGAAATAATTTGGCTGGCAAACGTAAATTCACCCGATAGTAATGCAGGTAAGTATTGAGAATTTTTTCCGCCTGGCGTTGCAAATCCAATCGCCTCCGCTGCAGAATGCCAATTATTTGAATCGTCGGAAAGTCCACTCGGGTCAATTTTTTCCAAAGAAACACCATCGGTATTGTCCAGCAACTTGAAATGCCAATCATCAGAATAGGAAACTTTGTCAATTATTGCTGCATCATAGATTAAATAAACCGTACTTGAATCGTTTGTGAAAGTTGGAAGTTCACAATAGACAAATGTTCCTGGAATAGCAGCTGGGAAGTGTTGCTGAACAAAAGTGGAGTCTTTTCCGATCACGGCATATTCCTTCGGCGACACATAATAATGCTGCAGAATTGCTTTTTTGTTTGCAATTGAATCGTCGTAATTTCCAATTTCCCACAAATAGAGATCCAATAATTTTGCAGAAGTATTGTATACTTCAATCCAATCGTACCCGCCAGTATATGGATCAAATAAAATTTCATTGATGACAAGATCGCCTGCAACAGCAATTTCCGGTAAAGCAAAATTACCACTCAGATTTGCGGTATTCATCCAACAATCACTAATGTTTTCGAGGAGTATGCTATACATTTGACTACCAATCAAATTTTCGGAAAACTGATACGTAACGCTCGTAGGAAATGGATTGGAAATAAATGTGTTTGCTAATGTTAAACTTGGAGAAAACGAAACCGATGCATTCGCTAAAGAAGTAGAATCCATTCCTTCCGAAAAAGTTACCGTAAGGTAATTTGGAGATTGGGGTAACAACTGAAGAATAGTTGGCGCCAATGTATCTGGCGAAAGATCTTTTACCGAATTCTCCAATCCTGGTGTTCCGCCAATTGCAGCAATACTTGCTCTCCAATTGCTTGCGTCGGAACACGGGTCGTTCGGATTGATTAATTCAATGGAATAGCCACCATTTTCTTTCGATGCATCTTGGTACCAATTATCGGTATAGGAGATTTTATCCAACACAATTCCATTCAAATCTTTCAAAACAATATCGTCGCCGGAATTATTAAGACTTGGAAAACTAGTCACCGCAGCGGCTACAAGAAAGGAATCTATCTTAGTAGAGGAACACAAGACCAAATATTCACCTGGATAAAGCCACTTGGACTGAATTGTGCCATCGGAAGAATTATCCCCTAATTTCCATCCGTCTAAATTAAAATATTTGAAACTGGTGTTAAAAATTTCAATGTATTCTACCAGTGGCAAACCTACGGAAGGACTTTCATCACAAATAAATTCGGTGATTATAACTTCTCCAGGCAACGGATTTTCTGCGATAAGATAGGTGAACGTAAGGCTTTGAACAGCGGCACTATTCAGCGCAAGATCTTCTATATTGTACGCGAATACGGTATATATATTTCCGTTTACCAGTGGAAATGTCGTTGTTAAGTGAACGAGTGCCGGATTATTTGCGTCGAGAACGGCTGATGTTGCAGATAAAAACGGCTGAATATCATAGAGCGTTTCATCTTCTGCAGTAATCGGATTTAATGCTTCGTTGAATAAAATATCAATTTGCGAAGCACTTACAGCGGTTGCTGTTAATAACACGGGAGGAACAATGTCATAAAGTATAGGACCAACATAGAAATCATCGAAGTAATGTTTCTGAAAAAAAGACGCCGTGGATTGCGTAATGGAAATCCCAAAAAAGCTGCTCGCAGGAATGGTGGCGTCCGTAATAATTCCTTCCGTAAAGAAAGTGTTTCCGCTTCCGCTGATATCCCGCTCCAGTTTCCATTCGTAGGTTGGGGAACAGGTAACTTTTAGCTTTAAATAGTTGTTGCTTGTATTTGTAATGCCATCTGTACCGTCAATTATTTTTGTGGAAACACCGGCAATTTTTCGATACAGAGAAATTTCATCTGTTGTTCCCCCAATTCGTATAAAATAGCCGCTAATAGTGGTGTTTAACAAATTTGCCTGGTTAGAGGTAAGGTAGATATCGGTAAAATTTGCACTGGAAGTATTGAAATTCAAATAAGTGTAAAATTCCCATTGTCCGCCAGCAACTTGTGTGCTTGGGCTTGTCAGATAAAAACTGGAACTGGCAATTGTTTTATTGGAACGCAACTGCAAATCACCAGCAATATCCAAAAGAGTAAAAACGGAATCATCGCCCGACCACGTTGGATTGCTTGTGATGTTATTATCCGAAAAATCCTCTGTTAATTGCGCGTGTCCAAACTGTTGTAGTAGAAAAGTAAAAATGGCTAAAAAGTATTTCATTCGTTTGTTTTCTTTGAAAGTAAATATACTAATTTTGGTTAATCAAATTATGTATTTATGAAAGTTGCAGTTGTTGGAGCTACCGGAATGGTTGGAAATGTAATGTTACAGGTTCTTCGCGAACAAAATTTCCCGATTACAGAATTAATTCCTGTTGCGTCTGAAAAATCTATCGGAACAGAAGTTGATTTTGGTGGCTTGAAGTTTAAAGTGGTTGGAATGGAAACTGCCATTGCGATGCGGCCAGATATAGCATTGTTTTCAGCTGGCGGCGACACTTCGTTGGAATGGGCGTCAAAATTTGCTGCAGTTGGTTGCACGGTTATAGATAATTCTTCTGCTTGGCGCATGGATGCAACAAAAAAGTTGATTGTTCCGGAAATAAATGGGGATATTTTAACTTCTGAAGATAAAATTATTGCCAATCCAAATTGCAGTACGATTCAACTGGTTTTAGCACTTTCTCCATTGCACAAAGCGTATAAGGTAAAACGGGTAGTTGTTTCTACGTACCAATCCATCACAGGAACAGGTGTAAAAGCAATGCAGCAAATGGAAAATGAGCGAAACGGAATTTCCGGTGAAATGGCATATAAATACCCAATTGATAAAAATTGTATTCCACAATGCGACTCTTTCGAAGAAAACGGGTACACGAAGGAAGAAATGAAATTGACGAATGAAACAAAAAAAATCCTGGATGAGACGATCAAGGTGACGGCAACTGCCGTTCGGGTGCCGGTTGTTGGAGGCCATTCGGAAGCGGTTAATATTGCGTTTGAAAAGGATTTTGATCTTTCTGAAGTGCGCCGCTTGTTGCACGAGCAGCCTGGAATCGTTGTAAAAGACGACAATACAACGTATTCGTATCCAATGCCAAAATATGCACAAGGAAAAGACGCTGTTTTTGTAGGCCGCATTCGTCGGGATGAAACGCAGCCAAACACCTTGAACATGTGGATTGTTGCGGACAATTTGCGCAAAGGCGCGGCAACAAATGCAGTGCAAATTGCTAAATTGTTAGTGGAGAAAGGCTTGTTGTAATTGAAACAAATCAGTATTGTTGCACAAATAAAACTACCGCTTTAAAAACCGCCATTTGCTTTTCAGCGTGCTGCCCCGGTAATCATCCAGTTTTTCGGTTACGCCATGTGTTCGAAGTTTTTGCTGAA
>JBEDAD010000009.1:0-7454 GCA_041177985.1 Bacteroidota bacterium
TTGGTGGTGACGAAAAACTACAATAGTGGCATTTTAAACTATTGGTTTGTTTGTGGTAAGTAAGTGAAACATCGCAATTTTTGCATTTTGGAGTCCAATTACAGATTTCACAACTCCATAAAGGTGTGTAGCCTCTGCGGTTTTGAAATAAAATTATTTGTTCTTTTTTATTTAAAACCTCGCGCATCGCATCGATCAAATAAGTTGTAAAGTGCGAATGCATACTTTTTTGCCGGCGTTCTTTTTTGACATCCGCACAAAATATTTCGGGTAATCGGAGTCCGCCAAAACGGTCTTTCAACTCCACTAATCCGTATTTATCATTTTTGGCGTTGTAATACGTTTCCATTGCCGGTGTAGCGGATCCCAGTAAAACTTTTGCTTTGTAATAATGTGCCAAAACAATTGAAGCATCTCTGGCATTGTAGCGAGGAGAAGGATCGTATTGTTTGAAACTGGATTCGTGCTCTTCATCCACGATTATAAGTCCAAGTTCTCTAAAAGGTAGAAAAACAGAGGAACGCGCTCCAAGTATTATTCGAAAACGATCCGGATTGTTATGCAATACATGGTTCCAGATTTCAACGCGCTCATTTTGGTTGAATTTAGAATGGTAAACGCCAACTTGTTCACCAAAATAAGCAGAAAGTCGCTGAATCAATTGGGTTGTTAAAGCGATTTCTGGCAATAGAAAAAGCACTTGTTTGCCTAAATCCAGTTGTTCCTGAATTAATTGAACATAAATCTCCGTTTTTCCAGAACCGGTAACACCATGCAGCAGTGTTGTGGTATGTGTTTCGAAGGATTCTTTAATTTCTTCCAACGCTTTATATTGACCTTCCGATAATTTTTTAAAGGCAAACTGTGGATCATTTTTCAGGTCGAAACGGGAAATTGCAATGCGTTTCTGTTGAAGAATACCATTTTTTTCTAGCGTGTTAATGGTAGAAGCAGAAAGTCCCATTTCCAGTAAATCTTTTCTGAGAACTGGTTTTTGTAACGCATTTTGAGAATAATTACCTTCCTTCAAAACCGTTAATAGCACTTCCAATTGTTTTTCTCCAGTTTTCTTTTGTTCCAGGTTGGAGATAACGTCGTTCAATTTTTGTTCGGATGTAATTGTTTCATCCAATAGAATATATACGGCTGTTTTGGCGACGAATTTATCGTTCAATTCTTCCTTCGACAGCACAATTCGCCGGTCCATCAATTTTTTAATAATGGGTTGAACGGTCTTAATCCCTATTATTTCAGAAAGTTCTTTCAGATCTAGGACTTCTCGAATTTCGAGCGTTTCAACAATTTGCAGTTCGCGCTCATCTAAATGGTCTATTTTTCCATCGAAGTCTGGGTGCAGAACAATTTTTGTTTCGCTTGCAAGTTTGAAATTGGAGGGAAGTGCAGCATTCATAACATCGCCGATTGGTGCGAGGTAATAACTGGAAATCCATTGCCAGAAATGGTATTGTTCTTTCGTGATTATTGGTTCATCGTCCAAAACATGCTCTACATATTTTGCCTGGTAATCCGTTGGAGCAGTTTCGGTAATTTTGGTAATAATTCCAGTCAATAATTTGGATTTCCCGAAAGGAACTACAGCTCTACCGCCAATACAAATGGACGCATTCATTTCGAAAGGTACACGGTAAGTGAATTCCTTATGAATTGGAATTGGTAGAATTACGTTAACAAAGAAAGTTTTCCTTTCAGCCATGTGCTAAAGGTACAAAAAGAGTGAATTTTATGCCGTGTTTTAGAGAAATCTAGTTAAAAAAATCATGGACAGGCATAATTTGTTCCAAGATCTGCTGGATGTTGGCTACAGAAAAGCAGTTGACCAGTAATAGCGCCTTTACATAATTCCACTACGGATTCGACCGTCATGATACGCAAACTCGTATTGGAAGGATTGATATATAATTTATCTGTTGTTCGCGTATATCTAGATGAAAAAATACCGATCACGCGGTGGTCACCCGATGCTGTTAAATTTGTAAATGTAGGTTTATTTTGAGCCAAACTTGAACTTGGTTTATTGACTGCCATGTAATTTGAAAGATCTTGTGAACCACCAATTGAAATTACTTTGATAGATTTCATTCTTCTTTTGGTAATCAATGGATTTGCCGTAACATTTGATTTTATTAAGTCATAAAACGTCTGACCATTCATGGTAAAGCTTTTGGAACTTCCTGGTTCAATTTCCGATTCCCCTAAATTCCAATTAAAAGTCTTGGTGTTTACTTCCAAGGTACTTTGAATAATTTCCTCAAAGTTCACTTCCAGTGAGGTGTTCACAATGTAACATTTTCCTAAAACTGGATTGCCTATTGTTGTAGATATTCCGCTCTGAGCATATTCACCGGTGTTTTCAATAAAATCAAATCGGAAATTTTGAAGTTCCGCTGAAGTACTTACTGCACCAACAATCTCTGTTTCTCCATACACTTCAAATTCGCCACCATTTACCGATATTTTCAGTTTGTACTTCGCTAAACCATTCAAAGAGTTTAACAAATCGGAAGGTAGAGGAGAATTTAATTGTTGCGTTCCGTCTACTTTGCAGGTTTTTGTTTTAAAGTAATATACTTTTTGAGTTGGCGCATAAAACACACCACCTGTTTCTTTGTTTTCAATAGTAGAATCTTTCAATTCCCATTCACGCACTTCCGATCCATTAATTACCTCTGTAACCGTTGCGTCCACTTGATTAAAATAGTTTGAATCGGGAATTTGCGCTATTTCAAGTGAATTTCCAGGACCGATAAATGCTCTATTGATTTTGATAAAGTGAATGGAGTCCGATTTATCTAATAAACCATAAACAACAGCCGTTTCGGTAAAATCGCCAATTAAATTAATTTTCTCATTACAAGAAGTAAGAAGATTAGCTAGAACAATTGCTGGTAACAATAAGGTGAAGAAATGTTTCATAATTTTAATCAGAATAGAATTCAAATATACATAAATTTAGTCGCTAGAAACAACAGATTACTAAATAGTTCCGTCGTTTTAAACCGTGAAACCAAAAACAGGAATTTTCTAATCTTTCACTTTGTTTAATCCCATTACCATTAGCATCCAATTTGGCAGGTATTTTCCGGGCTTTCTGTTTTTCAGGTTAATGTACCATCCCCATTTTTTTAGAATTGGAACTTTGTGCGTTTCTACAAATTCAATCCACGTGCCGTCTGGGTCTTCAACGTAAGAAAATCGTCCACCAGCTTCACCCATATCGAATGTACCAGAGCTATCCACGGTGAAAGGAAAACCATTTGATTCGCACGCTTCTTTTAATTGATCCATTCCTTGAATATCGAAACAAAGGTGAATAAATCCCCAATCTCCCCAGAAGCGATTTTCAAAAATTCTTCTAGTATCCGTTCGATCTATCGCTTGCACCAATTCAATTTCGGTGGGACCTAATAACTTTGCAAAAGGGCCTTTTCGGGCTTCTGGATGCGTTAGTAAAACCCTTCTGAAACGACCTTCTCCTGCAGGAATGTCAGCGAAATCTTCGAAAGTACCTTCCACATCGTATTCAGAAACGGAATATCCCAAAATATCCCTATATAATTTTAATGCATTCGAAATATCACTTACACCAATAATACTTCCAGCCACACCTCCACAAAAGGAAGGGTGTTTTGTATTCGAAAAGTATCCGCGACCGGCTACGATTTGAAATAAATTTCCATTTGGATCTTCCACATAAAAAGTCGGTTCATCATTTGGGTTTTTGTATAATTCCCCAATTATTTTCGCGCCATTGCTTTTAAAATAGGCATAACTAGCTGCAACATCGCGGGATTTTATTTTACATGCGTACAAACCATAATCACCAAGTTGTACATCAAAATTCGCTTTTTCGGTATTTCTGCTGGTAAATTGCCAAATTTCAAACCCGCCACCGCCTTCCATGCTCAAAGCAAGCGTTGCCGTTCTGGAATGCACAACGCCGCCAGTGTATCGCGTCATCAGAGGCGCTTCAGCAGCTTCTTCAAAAACTTTGACATTTACGCCAAAGAATTTCCGATACCATTTCCAACTTTCAGCAACATTCGGAACGCCAATTCCCATTTGTTGAATTCCACAGATAATTGTTTTCATATTTTTCATTACAAGACAAAGATAAATAAGGTTTTTAATTAGCGGATAGCACGTTCGTTAAACAATATGTATCCATAACTAATTTGAAAAGCGAAGGGATTCAATTGTTTTGGGAAATAATTTAGCGAAGCGCGAATAGGTCCTAGAATAGAATGGTAGATTAAACTGGTTGAGCCAATAAATGAATTTCCTTTGAACGGTTTTGAATAACTTGGGGTTCCATCCGAATTTTTCTGAAGTACAACAAAAGGTTGAAAGTAATAGGCATCCACCCTGAAATCTAAACTTTTTCTAACTGTAAACACTAAATTCAAACCGCCAGAAACATATTGCGGAGAGCGGTATTCTGGAAGAAAGTATGTTTCGGCATCTGGCACAAGTGAAAAGGAAGACATGGAAAGTAAACTCGCCGTATAATTCGAAAAAAGGGATTGGCTTGTGAGCATTCCATTTCCATGAATGCCGAGGTGAAAAATAGAATTATCGATTAAAAAACTTTGAAATTCGGTGGATAAATAAAACCATTGGTGGTATTTTTCTTGAATCGCTTCTGTAAAGGAAGTTGAACCTGGAATACTTTTTTCATTCCCATTTACATATCTGATTTTGAATCGTAAAAAGTGTCCTGCGGAAGAAAATTGTTTTCGGTTCAAGGAGTTTTTAACAAATTCCCAGCTCACCGATGAACCATTAAAATTGGTAACGTCTGACGTATCTTTGTTCGTAAAGTTCTCCGTTTGGTAATAATCATCTTCCAAGTTGAAAATTCTAAAATCCAAGGAGCTTTTGGTAGTGTTTCCAATTGGATGGTTCAATTTTATACCATAATACATTTCATTTTGCACCAGAAAGGATGGTTTTACATCTTCGAAAAAGGTGGAGAAACTTCGGAAATAATCCCAACGGTTTAAAACGAAATACACAGAGGCCGAGACCGGAAACACCGATGGAATTTCTACCTTATAGCGTAATTTTCCTGAACCATAAAATTTCCCAAAGTAGGAAGAAGCGTGAAACGAAGTTGCTGTTTTACCGAGCGTTCGGTAGGTTATTCCTAAATAGCCTGTATTCACAGCACGCGAAGAAAAATGTCCGCCTACGTCTAATTTAAAATCTTTCGCTTTTCGTATTTCCAATTCCAAATTATAGGTTGAATCTTTTTTTAATTGCAAGTTAGGATAGATGAAATCAATTTGATTAGTGGCGTACAAACGATAATAACGTTTTTCCAACTGCGCCAAATCGATAATTTCTTTTTTTCTATTGTTTAGAAGTGATTTTTCGGCAAATGTGATGTCTTTTTTACTGTTCAGATTATTGGTGATGGATGAAATAGTTATTTCCTTCACTTTTGCTCGGAATTTCAACCGTTTTGCGCATAGTTCTTCTTTGGTGACGCGCCGTTGCACATGACCGTAAATCGCATCGATTTTTTTCATTGTTTCGTCGTAGCCACTTTTAATTGCTTCAGCGGCATTTTCGAAATCGAAGGTGGCTAACTTTGGATCCGGTTGAATCAAAACTCCTTCCTCACACGGCAGATTAAAATCAGAAAAGGCAACCAGCATATTTGTTACTTGGCTGATTAAATTATTTTCCATTGGTGGCATTGCGTTCAAGGAAACATTGCTGCCAATTATAAAATCAGGATCGAAATCATGGTACATTACATCCGCAGGAAAATTATTGTATAAGCCGCCATCAAAATACAAAACATTATCGATTCGAATTGGATTCAAATAGAACGGGTAGGTCATCGAAGCTCTGACTGCTTGGTTTAAATTTCCTTTTGAAAACACAACACTTTTTTTAAGTACGATATCGGACGCTACGCAGCGGAAAGGAATGAATAAATTGTTAAAATCGTTACCATTTGCTTCGCCGGTTGTTCCCAAGATCTTGAGCATTTCAAAATCCAAGTAGGAGGAAGAAATGAAATTTGTAGGAAGGGATTTTTTTAAAATACTATCTCTCGAGAAAGAAATATCTATTAATCCTGCGTGTTGGTCTTCTTCTTTGTAGATGTAGCGTTGACTGGATTTTAATTTCCCGGCAGCCATTAATTGAAATGCTTCACTCAAAACATATGCTTCGATTTCTTCCGGGCTATATCCTGCAGCATACATGGATCCTACGAGCGCTCCAGCAGAAGTTCCAGTTATGAAATCTATTGGAATTCCTTTTTCTTCTAATGCCTTCATAACGCCAATATGGGCAAGTCCGGAAGCGCCACCACCACTTAAAACAAGACCAACTCGATCTTGAGCTTGCGCAATCGTGCAGAAAAAACTACCAATGAAAAAAAGTAGATACTGTTTTATTGATTTCAATTTCGTTCTTTTGTACAAAAATAATAGTATTTCACACGCGAAAGAGATAAAAATGACACCAGAAGTAAAAGACACCAGCAAAAAGTATCAAATCACCCTGAAAACAATTTTTGGTTTAGAGCAGGTTCTAACAGAGGAATTGGCAGAATTGGGTTATTCTGATGTTTCCACACTCAACAGAGCCGTTCAATTGAGAGGAACAATGCGGGATGTATATTTTTTAAATTTACACATTCGCTGTGCGATTTCCATTTTAGTTGAAATCAAAACGTTTACCATTCGCAACGAACAGGATTTGTTCAAAAAATGCATGCAGATTGATTGGACGAATTATTTCACACTAGATAAAACATTTGCGGTAAAAGGCGCTGTATTTTCCGATTTATTCAAGCATTCGCAGTTTCCATTTTTATTGGTAAAAGATGCCATAGTGGACACGTTTAGAAATGTGAGCGGAAATCGTCCGGATGTAAATATTAAAACGCCACAAGTAGTTTTTGATGTGTATATCATTCAGGACAAGGTAACTATTTCACTGAACACTAGCGGTTTGCCTTTGTTTCAACGTGGTTACCGTGAAGCGATTGGAGAAGCGCCGATGAATGAAGTTGTTGCTGCTGGATTGATTCGGATGACCAACTGGGATAGAAAATCACCTTTTATAGATCCGTTTTGTGGTTCAGGAACGTTGTTAATCGAAGCTGCGTTTCTAGCAACTGGAATTCCTTCGAATATTGAAAGGCAACATTATGCGTTCAAGAATTTTATTGGCTACGATGAGCAACTTTGGGAAGAAATATATTCTTCCGCCAAAAAACATGTGAAAGAACTTCCTTGTCGCATTGTTGGTTCGGATTTAAGCGACGAAATGGTTACGAAAACGAGAAGAAATCTTAGGGGTTTAGTGTTTGGCCGTTTCATTGAAACTTCGGTTCAATCTTTTGAACAGGTGAAGCGAATTGATGACAAAGGTGTTGTTGTTACAAATCCTCCTTATGGTCTTCGAATGGGCGA
>JBEDAD010000010.1:0-3139 GCA_041177985.1 Bacteroidota bacterium
TCAGAAATCCTAAAATCAATCGATTTTCTTTCTCCAAGAAGGGTGGATATAAAAACGCTTTGGATAGTAGAGGAATTTTCTGATTGGATGGAAACAATTTCAGTAACTGGATTGGGAAAAACGGAAACTGCAGTGAAATCAACAATTTCGTCTATGTTAACATCCAAGTCGCACGGCGCGCCAAAATTTGGGTAGTAACTCGTGTCCGCTAAAGTAAAACAAACCATCCCATTTTCAAAAAATTCAAAAGGCTGCATCGTTCCAATTAAACCATAATTATGCCCAATTCCTTCGATTAATTCAGAAATATCACCATTGTTACTGCTCAATTGAAACACTCTTCTCGTTTCCGTTCCAACCTGCAGAAAATTAATACTTTCGACTGTAATGTTATCCGCAAAATTGTTGTACGTCAATGGCAGCGTATCCCCGATTTCCAAGTCGAAATCATACAAAAGCAAATCCGCATTATCGTAGATATACATTTTTAAACTGTCTTGTCTGATAAAAGCATACGGGTATGAAAATGTATAATCCGGAGTGCAAGGCTGCATGTTTCCGAAAATTGGCTGTTCATGCCAAAATCCGTGGTGTATTATTTTCTTGTAGGTATACGGTCCAATTGTCGTATCGCCAACGATTTCACAAACATATTTTCCGGAAGTCCAGCAGGGAGCAGAAATAGAAAGTCCGACTGCATCGATGCGCCATTTGGATGAATTGTGCAAATAATTCGGAACTTGCGCGCAAGCTATTGTGCTAATTCCACTTAAAAGAAAGGAAGCCAGGATATAAATTAAAACGGTTTGTTTTGACTTCATTGCTATCAAAAATTATTATTCATTCTCAGCAACAACTTCTTTTACTTCCGGCAAATGCGATTTTAGTAAATTCTCAATTCCGCCTTTTAGTGTCGCCGTAGAGGAAGGACATCCAGCGCAAGAGCCACGCATAACAACGGTAACGGTACCATTGTCAAATCCACGGAAATCAATAGCCCCGCCGTCGTTTTCAACTGCCGGACGAACATATTCATCCAATAAATCACGAATTGCATCGTCGTATTCGGAAACTGCATATTCTTTACGCGGTGAATTTTCTGTCGCTTCAACAGCAGCTTTTGGAGAGGGCATTTGAATCAAAACATCTTTTCCTTCGGCAATCCAAGCTTTCACAAATTCACGCAATTCCATTTGGATAAAATCCCAACCTACGTTGTCTGTTTTGGTGATGGTGATAAAATTCGCCGCCATAAAGACATTTTTCACGAATGGGAAATTCAATAATTCTTCTGCCATTGGAGAAAAACCTCTGGCATCGCTTGCAGAACTGAATTCCACTGAATCGCCGGTAATTAAAAGGTATTTATTCGCAACAAATTTCATTGTTGACGGATTTGGAGTCATTTCTGCGTATACGGTAACTGGTACGTTCATTTTGTCGGTGTTTTGTACAAAATTACGTTAAACTTCCAAGAATAACTTAAAAATTAACTTTTCCTTTGCCATTTATTACTGTATTTTTGTTTCGTGAAATGGACACGACATATTGTTTTTGCACTTCTCATACTATTTACCTTTGTTGGAAATATGGGAATGCGCGTTTTTACGCATTCGTGTGAAGAAGATGGGACATTTCGGTCGTATTTCATTCCATTGCAAGACCACTGCGAAGAACAAGAGGAAGAAGTTCTTCCATCCTGTTGCCAAAAATCCAATCAAAAGGCGTGTCTTATTCCCCAGATGGAAAAAGATTGTTGCACGGATGAGGTAACCGTTTTTAAAATTAATTTAGAATATTACTCCGATTCCAGCATAGCGATTCCAACGTTTCTTATTCCGGAAGGAATAGAAAAATTTGAAGCGAAAGTTGAAATAAACACCGAGCAACTCCAAAATGTAACGTCCTTTACAGATCCGCCACCCAAACCAAGCGGTAAAGACATTCTTATCCAACACCAAGTTTTTCAGATATAAACGTTTGGTGAATTAACGCGCGCTATTCCAGGAAGAAACGCACACTGCACTGGCAAAGCATGCCAAAGCAGGGTTAATTTCCATCAAATAAATTATACTAAAATGAAAAATAATTGGTTAATCTTTCTATTTCTTCTTTTGTCCGTTCCAGTATTTTCTCAGATGAAGGGAATCGTTTTTGGAACGAATGACAAAGGAAAAGCGCCGATTTTTGGTGCAAAATTAAAATTACTTCAAGCAAAAATTGGGACAATCACCTCGGACGAAGGAACGTTTGAATTGATTCTACCTAAAATTTTACCAGATACATTGGTAATTTCAGCATTTGGCTATTATTCCGACACGATTCTAATTGACAAAAAAGACCGTTTTATTTCGCTGGAGATTAATTTATTCTCCGATAAACTACTTCCGGAAGTTTTGGTCGAAATCAGAAGGGAAACGCATGGTATTTCGCGCTTAAAAACCTTACACGTGGAAGAAATTAATTCGGGTGAATTACGAAAAGCCGCCTGCTGTAATTTATCTGAATCGTTTGAAACAAATGCTTCCGTGGATGTAAATATTACGGATGCGGTTTCTGGTGCAAAAAAGATCCAAATGATGGGTTTAGATGGCGTTTATACGCAGATTCAACTAGAAAATATTCCCTATTTGCGCGGATTAGAAAGTTCATTCGGCTTGAATTCGCTGCCGGGAACGTGGATCGAATCCATACAAATCACCAAAGGAACGGGCAACGTAGTAAACGGGTACGAATCCATGGCGGGATTGGTAAACTTGGAGTTGAAAAAACCGGCAGAAATGGAAAAATTCTTTGCCAATGGGTATCTTAATGCCTTTGGAAGAGCGGAAGTAAATGTAAATGCCGGTCAAATTCTCAGTAAACGATGGAGCACTGGATCTTTCGCGCACGCGTCAGGAATGTTTGGCGATATGGATAACAACAACGACGGATTTCGAGATGTTCCAAAAGGAACAAATTTTGCCATTCTCAACCGTTGGGCGTACCAAGGAAAGAAGATGGAAGCGCAGTTTGGTTTGAATGGTTATCTGGATCAAAAAAATGGCGGTCAAACCGGATTTTCTCGGTCGGTACAAGATGGTAAATATGGCGTTCAGCTCGATTCCAAGCACATGGATCTTTTTGCTAAAACGGGATT
>JBEDAD010000011.1:0-4288 GCA_041177985.1 Bacteroidota bacterium
AGATTGATTTATTCAACAACATTCTAACACATTCCTGAATCCCTTCCACAATCGATGGATGCGGATGAATCAATTCGGATAGAACTTCAATTGGCATATGCAATTTCATAAGCAAACCAACCGCCTGAATTGCGGAAGAAGCATGCTCACCAACTGCACGCATGCCTACAATGTGCATGTCTTTGTCGTTCGTTACAATAATCTTGAAAAAACCTTGCGTTTTTCGCATCGCAATTGCACGAGAAATCACGGAATAATCCACTTTGACAACTTTTACCGGTATATTTTTTTCAACGCATTGCTGCTCATTTAAACCAACTGCTGCCACTTCCGGATTTAAAAACATGATTGTACAAATGGCATCATAGCTTAATGGTTCCACTTTATTTCCAAACATTTTTTCTACCGCATGCCGACCTTCAATTTCACCCATATTTACCAAGGCGATTCTCCCAGAAACGTCTCCAACTGCATAAATGTTGGGAATATTCGTGCGCGTGTCATCATCGCCAATGTGAATGCCGCGTTTCGATAACAAGACACCGGCATTTTCCAATCCTAAATTTTCAATATTTGGAATTCTACCAATGGATAACAACGCTTTTTCAACGCGAATAATTTCACTTTTTCCATCTGGATAGGACAATTCGTATTCTACCTCCCCATCAATGGTTTCCATGCGTTCCAATTGTGCATTGGAGTGAATCACAACGCCTTTATTTCTAAAGTTAGAAGCTACTAATTTTGAAATATCTTCATCTTCAAAAGGTAAAATGCGTTCTTGTCGGTCGATAATATACACTTTTGTTTTTCCGAAATTTGCAAAAATCGTAGCGTATTCGCACCCAATAACACCAGCCCCAACGATTACAAGACTTTTGGGGTAATCCTCAATTTGCTCAATTCCATCGCTGGTGAGAATCGTTTTTTCATCCACTAAAATAGTCGGAACATTCCTCGGACGGCTGCCGGTAGCAAGAATAATATTTTCACCATAAATGATTTTATCCTCGCCTTCATGCGAAATCATTACCTCGTTTTTCGATAGTAAAGTTGCATTTCCACGCTCGTAATGCAGCAGTTTCTGCATGGTTTCCGTTTGTAATAATTTTATGTGGCAGGAATATTGGAATTTGCGTTCAAACATTGCTTCAGCCAAAGTTTTTTTCACTTCCGTCCACGAAATTTCATACGGAGAGCGGCCATCGGAAACAATTGTTTCGTTAATACTCGCAACTCTATTGGCAATTTCCCACAATGTTTTCGAAGACAAAGCACCATTGTAAACTCCAGCGCCGCCAATTTTATTCTTTTCAATGAGGCAAACATTTTTCCCGAAATCAATTGCACGCATCGCCGCTGCATATCCCGCTGGTCCTCCGCCAATAATTATTAAATCAAATTTATCCATGTTTTCATTACATTCGCAAGTAAATATAGAAAGATACGTCCAGTTTTACGCTAAAAAACAATACTTAATTTGAAACAAGAACTTCGTCAATTACTAGAAAAAACGCAAGCTGAAAAAGAGGCTTTAAAGAAGACTTTTCAAAAATTCAAACAGAAAAAAACAAAAGATTTGGATGCTGCATTCCACGCGCAACACACAAAAGTATTTAAGAAAATCAATTGCTTGGATTGCGCAAACTGCTGTAAAACAACGAGTCCTATATTTCGAGATGTCGATATTAAACGAATTTCAAAGCATTTGCGCTTAAAAGAAAAACAATTTATCGAAACCTATTTGCGATTCGATGAAGACAGTGATTACGTTTTAAAGCAATCGCCATGTTCGTTCCTCGAAAAAGATAATACCTGCAATATATATGAATTTCGTCCTTTGGCATGCAGAGAATACCCGCACACGGATCGTAAGAATATCCACCAGATTTTAGATCTTACCTTGAAAAATACTGAAATTTGTCCTGCCGTTGCGAAGATGGTGCAAGAAATTGAAGTGAATTTGAAATGAAATTGTAGGTTTGGAATAGTGTTATGCCATCATGCCGTTTTTTCAAGAAGAAATTTCATAAAAAAGAAAATTCTGCAGGGAATGGTAAATTGGAAGTACCATTTGTTCATTTCCCCCCATTTAATTTAAGCTATTCTGTATTTTAGATAAAAATAATGTTCTGAAATGATCGAAACTTTAAATAGTATAATTGCCTCGGATATTCGAAATTTGTATTTATCGTACTTGGATAAAAATACGCGAGAAGAAAATAGTACTATTTCCGTTAACCATTTTGGCGTTTTTTCCCAGGATTTCATCAACGGAATAGCTTCGAATGTAGAAGATATGATGGTTTCGTTTGGGGAGCAAAAGAAAATCATCAAACGTGCTTTTTCCATTTTAATTGAAGGACTCCAAAACATTCGTTTGCACGCTTCGAAAGATGATTTTGGAAGGCAATTGGGTTTTTTATTCCTGTTTAAAAGTAAACAATCCTATAAAATTGTTCTTGGTAACATTGTTTTAAATGATGCGGTGGATGCTTTGGTTGCTTACCTCGAAAACATCAACCAGCTGGAAAAGGAAGATCTCAAAGAAATGTATTATAAAATTCTCACAGATGGTTATCTATCCCAATCGGGTAGCGCAGGATTAGGTTTTTTATTGGTTAGAATGAAATCAGAAAACCCGCTCCATTTTAATATCGAAACAATGGATGATAAAAAGTCGCTCTTTACCGTTGAAGTTGTATTGAATAGATAGTCAATACTTTCTAAAAAAAGAACCTTTCAAAACTACTGTTCAATAGAAAATAAATTTCTCGTTTTAATTTTTTTAGAAGAATAAAAACGTAAAAATTGTGTTTTTAATTCGAAAAGGCTACCTTTGTTTGGAATTATTCTAAATAAGAATGAAGCAAGAATTGTATAGCCGGCAAGATGAATTAAAACAAGTATTTTCCTGTTTAAATTGTGCGTGTGACAAGAAAAAGGAATGTTGTAAAAAATACAAGAAAAAAGGAGTGCATTGCAAAAAATGTCCGAAGCTGTAAGCGATTCTTTTTTGTTTACATATATTTGGTTCATGCAACGCTTCTTACTCTTTCTTCTTTTGATATTCCTAGCAACGTTTTCTTACTTTGCTCAAAATCATTCTAACAATGATTCGAAAAAACAGGTAGGATTAGCATTTGGAATGAGTCGACTGGATTTTTTTTCCGGTTGTTATTTCTCAAAAGAATTCCGAAACGTGCAGCCATTTACTTCTGTAGAATTTGGTGTAAACCGTTCAATTTTTCAAAAACGTATTTTCCCTAGACTTAGTTTAGGCCTAAATTATTTCCTCGTTTCTAGAAAAAAGTTTCATTTTGGACCCTATATTTCGCACAGTTATTCCTTTTTAAAAATCAACGCCAATTCCACCCATTTTCACCATTGGAATGAATTGTATGTTGGAACAAGAACAGAAGTTGGTGACAAATGGCGTTTTACAAATTCCATCGCAACGGGTTGGATGAACGAGCGATTTTATAGCCAAACTACTAAAAAAGTTACAGGTGTTAATTCCTTAGGTTTCTTTGTAAATATTGGATTAAGTTATGTTTGGTAGAGTACTAATATTCAGTTGCATTCTTTTTTCTTGCGCTAAAAAACAGGAAAATGAAACCGTTAAAATACTAGGGCATGCAGCTACTGGCTTGAACATGCTTAATTCTGTTTACCACGATAATTCCAAAGAAGCAGTTGAATTTGCCCTTTCTATCGAAGGTTGCGATGGTGTCGAAATCGATCTCCAACTTTCAAAAGATGGCGAATTGTGGCTTTACCACGACGAAAAACTGGAAACGGAAACAAATGGTTCCGGTTGTATTTCTAGTCTTACTTCCGCTGAAATTTCTGAGCTTTCTTATACTACTTTTCACGCCGAACGCTTGGCCAAATTGTCGTCGCTGGATTTCACACAGTTTAAAGGAAAAGAGTTGATTTTAGACCTGCGCCAATGGAATTTTTGCGAAAGTACGTATGTCCCGATTCAACAGGTTATCGATCAACTTCTCAACTTGAACCTTTCCAATCCAGCGGATTTCAATGTGATTTGCCTTGTGGAATATGCAGCCTGGATTGAGCCGCTGCATTCAAATGGATTTTCAGTTTTCTACCCGCTGTATAGCATGGAAGAATTTTCTGAAATGGAAACTAATTTCCCTTTGATGGATGGATATGTAGTGAAAAATCCAGATTGGAATGAAAATGAAATTCAACAATTAAAAAACAGTAGTAAAAAAGTTTATATTTTTGAGGTGCGTTCCCCAAAAGGAATTCGTAAAGCATTGCG
>JBEDAD010000012.1:0-4082 GCA_041177985.1 Bacteroidota bacterium
ATAAATACATGACCATAAAATCAAAATTATTTTTAAAAATTGGACAAAACACCTTGCCTATATATATTCTTCACAGTATTATTTTATACGGTGGTATTTTAGGGATTGGTTTGAACCCGATTGTATTCAACAAAAATTTACCACCAATGCTGGCTATAAGTATTTCTATATTTTTTATATTTGTTTTTGTGTTAATGGTAAAACATATTGAACCATTAGAACGATTCTACCTTAAATTTTTAAATTTATTCAAGTTCAAAAAAGTATAATGTTATTTCGTTTATTCTTCTTATTCCTGTTCGTGAGTTTCAATTCTCTTGCTCAACCAAACAATATTCTATTTTTGGGGAATAGCTATACTCACATGAATAATTTGTATAAAATATATGGAAATCTTGCAAATTCCAAGGGTAAAACCGTTTATACGGATACTCTAGCAGTCAGTGGAAGTACCTTGATGCAACATACATTAAGAAATAATACCTACAAGAAAATTCAATCTAAAAATTGGGATTATGTATTTATTCAAGGTTTCAGTAGAGAGCTATCGTATGATTCCTTAAGAATTGCAAAAGAGACCATTCCTTATGCTCAACAATTAATAGACAGTATAAAGCAATACAATCCGTGTGCAAACATCTATTTTTATATGACGTGGGGATATGCAGAAGGATTTGCAGATTCTATTCCTGGTGATAATTACACGTTAATGCAAGAACGTATTCAACGAGGATATATGCAATTAAGCAGGGCAACGGGTTGTTATCCAATCGCACCTGTTGGAATGGTTTGGCAGGAAATACGAAAACGCTATCCGGATGTTGTATTGTATTCTGAGGATAAACAGCATCCAAGTTTGTATGGTAGTTACATCGCCGCATGCACGTTTTACTCCTGTATGTATAAAGAAACACCATTGAATGGGTTATCGCCAAAGAAAATAGAGCCAATTCACGCTTTAAACATACAGCAAACTGCCGCTGATTATGTGTTTCAAAACTTTGACTTATATAATTTAGATACTATTCAAGTACCAAAGCATCAAAAACCACCGAAAGTTGATTTCACAATTACTGAAAATTGGTTGAATATTACGTTGGTTAACAAAACAATTGGTGGCGTAAAATATTATTGGGATTTTGGCGATGGAAACAGATCTACTAAAAAGAATCCGAAGCACTATTATACTAAAAACGGGAAATATACGGTTACTTTAAATGTGCTTTTTGATTGCCACTGGTATCAACTTAAGAAGACAGTAAAAGTATCAAAGAGTCAAAAGAATTCTAAATCACCTGTAAAAACCAAAAAACCTTCTAAACCTTAAGGAGAAATACAGTGGATAGCGTCTTTGAATCGAAGGAATTTAAACCGACTCAGTGATTAATTTTGCAATTTCCTTTAAACGACTTTCTTCTATTTTAAGCTTAGGTTTCGAAAAATCCATATCCGAAAGCGAATTGATTGGAATTAAATGGATGTGCGCATGTGGCACTTCCAATCCGATTACAGTAACTCCAATTTTTTTACAAGGAAAAACCTGCTTCAATTTGCGTGCAACTGTTTTAGAGAAAATAATCATATCTGCTAAATGTGCATCCTCCATGTCAAAAATATAATCTACCGCTATCTTTGGGATTACTAAAACGTGACCTTCCCTTAAGGGCATAACATCTAAAAAAGCTAAAAACTGTTCGTTCTCTGCAACTTTATTACACGGAATTTCACCAGAAACAATTTTAGAGAAAATGGAACCCATTACCTGGAAATTTCAATAATTTCAAATTGCAGTATCCCATTTGGGGTATGTATATCTGCTATATCGCCTTGCTTTTTACCAAGTAAACCTTTTCCGAACGGGGAATCAATAGAAATCTTCTTTTCTTTTAAATCTGCTTCATTTTCAGCGACTAAAATATACTCCACTTCCATTCCATTCGATATATTTTTGATTTTCACCTTGGAAAGGATAAAAACTTTTGAATTATCGATACTCGTATTGTCGATTAATCGCGCATTAGAAATAATTGCTTCCATTTTAGAAATCTTCATCTCCAACAAGCCTTGTGCCTCTTTAGCAGCATCGTATTCTGCATTTTCAGATAAATCCCCTTTATCGCGAGCTTCCGCAATTTGATCAGATATCGCAGGACGTTGAATTGTTTTCATTTGATGCAATTCATCCTTTAATTTTTTTAAACCTTCTGCTGTATAATAACTTATTTGTGACATGGTGGAGAATTTAATCTATATTAAAAAAAACGAAGAGAGCCTTTGGAGCTCTCTTGTTTAACAAATATAAAAAGAAAAATACTTATTTCAAATTGATGGTTGCACCGATTGTATGAATAACACCGAATACACCCGCTAAACGAGTTGCGTATTCGATTCCTAGTGCGCTTTTATTCTTTCCTACAATTGCATCAACTGAAAAACCTGCTGTAGGTCCAACCAATGCATTTGAACGGTTCTCAGCGGAGAATAAATTTTTCTCATAAACGTATCCCGCGCGGAAATTGAAAGCAACCTTATCATTCGTCATTGCATAATCCAAGCCTAAACGGTATTGATCATTCGAGAAGGAGTTAGCTGTAAAACCTAATGCCAAATTCAACTTGCTCTTCTCATTAAAAATGAAATCATAAGAACCTCCGATAGACAATAATGAAGGCATTTCAAAGGTAGAAGATCTTTGCTCTAATGATGCATTAAATCCTGTAGATAAGTAGGAAACTTGTTGTGCTAGACCATCGCCTTTATAGCGCATTACAGGACCTACATTTTTAAGTGTAATTCCAAACTTGATATGATCTTGTTCACCTGTAACGTAACGGATACCTGCATCAATAGCAATTCCATTTGCTTTTAAGTTGGAAATATTCTCTGAAATAACTTTAAAGTTTATCCCTCCATAAATAGAAGCAGAGAACGCTCGTGCATAACCAACATTGAAAATATTTGCTCTTGGTGAAAAGAAACCGATATTCCCTTCCGGATTTGCAACCGTTGTAATTTGAATATCTCCAAAATTCATGGATTGTACACTTACTGCAATTACATCTGACTCAGATAAACGTTGAGAAAAACCAGCGCTATTGAAAGATATACCTGCATTACCCATCCAATTGCTGTAATTGAATTTGATTTGGGTTTTATCCGAAAACGCTAATCCAGCAATGTTTACGTAAGTTGCTTCAATTCCATTTACGGAAGCAATTCCAGCATCACCACCTGCAGCACTTCTAGCCCATGGGTTAACCAATAAATGAGATGCCCCTGCAGAACCCACACGGTCTTCATTTCCTGCACTTGCTGTGAAGCTGCAAACTACAGCTCCAACAACAAATACATTTTTAATATTTATGATCGAATTTTTCATTTCAACTAGTTTAGATCAATGATTAAATACCTTGTAAATCGACTTGTCTCATTCCTCCGAAGAATTTCAAAACAACTTCTCCAACTTCCGGAACATCCACATGGATTAAATATACACCTCCTGCAACAGGAATTGCTTTTGCATTATTTAAATCCCAGTCTATTGATGTAATTGGACTATCCTTTTTAAACGTGCGAACCAATTTACCATTTACAGTGTAAATCTTAACGGTACATTTTTCAGGAAGATTTGTGATTTTAACGCGTGTATCCAATCTACTTCTTTCGTATTCAGAGAATGCATAATATGGATTAGGAACAACATTTATCATTTTTAGAGCATCTACCAATTGATCCTTGCTCGCAGTAACGGTTGAAATGTCATCCATAGACCAAGAATACATTGGTTTTCCACCATTATCATTGGTAGCAACAAAATTCTTGTACTCTTTGTTGATTCTCAAACGAATTGTAACGTCTGTGGAGTTTACCTCTTGATCTGGTGCAAGCATTGGATATGCAACCCATGATAAACTTCCATAAACTTCCCGCTTCGCAGTTGAACTGTTTGTTTCTATTTCCAACATTTTTTGGTATAAGAAATTACCAGATAATGTTTCTGCATCTCCTTTTATATATGCTGGGAAGTCGAAACCTGAAGCAAAATTGTTAATTGTCTTTTGGTTGTAACTGTACACATAAAT
>JBEDAD010000013.1:0-7210 GCA_041177985.1 Bacteroidota bacterium
GCCAAAATTTCTTCTTGCGTAGCGCTATCCTCAAAAACTACAGCGCACGACCATTGGTCAAAAAAGAGGTTTCGTTCTTCCAAAAACAAACGAATTTCTCTTGGGTCGTGTAGGGTTCTATTTTTTTCTGGGATGGATAAAATTGCCATTTGTGATGATTTGGGATTTATGATTTGTTATTTGGGATTATCTCCTTTCAGTCGATGCTGCCTGCGGCGGTTGGGATTTATGATTTGGGATTTATGATTTGGGATTTGTAATTATCTCCTTACAGTCGATGCTGCCTGCGGCGGTTGGGATTTATGATTTCCTGCATTCGGCGGTTGGGATTATGCGTTTTTCAGCATCCATTCGCATTGGCACAAATAGTCCAATGTTTCGAGATGTCGTTTTGCTTCAAACAGATTTTTCCCCCACGCATAGGTTCCATGTTTCCGGATGATAAATGCATGCTGTTGTATGCGTTTCGCTTCTTCCGTCATGACTTCTTTGAATTTCTGCATATCTTGGGTGTTTTCAAAAATCGGAATATCGATGTAGTTTTCATGGGTGGTTTGTCCATCAAAACCTTTTTGAATTTCGTACCCTTCGAAGGAAATTTGAGGGCCGAGAACAGCTGAAATCAAAATAGGATAGATGGAATGGCTGTGGAGAATAACTTTTGTTTCTGGGAACAATTTATAAATGACGCAATGAATCAAGGTTTCCGCAGATGGTTTCATGTGCGAAAATTCACCAGTTGCCGTGCCGTTTGAATCCACCGTTATAAAATCGCTTGCAGAGAAGTGCGATTTATCGACTCCACTGCGGGAAACCCAAATCGTTCCCCCAGTATCCTTGAAAGAATAATTTGTTGCGGTAGCAGGCGACCATCCCTTTAAATTGTAGTGGCGAATAGTCTCTGCAAGAAGTTCTTTTTCGTTTATGGACATGCTACAAAGGTACGAGTGAAATAATACATACTTATTTTTTTAACTAAAAAAAACGCGCTTCCTATTTGTGAAACGCGTTTTTGAATTAGTTTACAAACCATGCGATTTGTGCTGTAATAATCTATTTATTTTGCTAGCGCTTCTTTAACAAAAGTGGAAATTACCTTCCCATCTGCCTTTCCAGCTAATTTTGCAGAAAGAAGCCCCATTACTTTACCCATATCCTGCGGACCACTTGCGCCAGTTGCGGAAATAGCATGCAGCACTTCTGCTTTTACTTCTTCATCACTCATCATTTTAGGCAGGTATTCTTCTAGAACTTTAGCCTGAAACAATTCGTCGGTTGCAAGATCTTCGCGTCCTTGGGTAATATAAATTTCATACGTTTCCATGCGTTGTTTGTGCAATTTCATGCAAATTTTCATCGCAGTTTCATCGCTAACTTCGCTGCCGGATCCTGAAGTTGCTTCCAGAATTAATTTTGATTTAATATCGCGCAATACAGCTAATTTCTCTTTGTCTTTAGCCAGCATTGCACTTTTGATATCGCCATTTATTTTTTCTGTAAAACTCATCAATCTACGTTATCGTGTAAAAAATTATTATTTCGTATCGTTGTACCATTTTCATCTTGCGACAAACCAAATCTACTAAAAGACTCTTCGCTGCTTCTTGCAGAATTGTCCAACTGAATATTTCTTCGAACAAAAGCAGGCTCGTTTTCAAATTCTGTAATTCCTTCTGCTTTTTTCAGTTTAGAAGTATATTCTTGAATTTTAGACAAACGATCTTGCGTTCTTCTTTGTTGTTCCTCTGGCGAAAGAATGGATTTCGCTGGTGTTGTTTCCAAGCTAATTTTCTGTTCCATTTCATCTTCTAACCAAAGACGAACAACTTCCTCTTTTTGCGGTGCTTCTTGCGACGTAGGATGGGACATTTCCCAATCGAACTGCATTTCTTTTTGTTCTTTTGTTTCTTCGTGTAAAAACGATGCATCAATAGGCGTTTGTGCTACCGATGCAGTGTCATTTTTTAAGAATGGCTCCTCTGCAGTATTGGTAATTTCTGTTGCGTTGTTGAACGTATTAACTTGTGTTGGAGCAGCTAATGGCGCTTTAATTTCATTTTTTGGTTCATCTTCCAATTTACGAACCATTTTTTCTGGTGCTTTTTCAAAACCATTTACTGGTTGCGAAGAAAATCCTGTTGCGATTAACGTTACGGATAATTTATCACCCAATGTTGCATCATAGCCATGTCCCCAGATTACATCAGCAGTTGATCCAGCTTCGTCTTGAATATAATCCGTGATTTCCGTGATTTCATCCATCAAGACTTCTTTGTCGCCATACGTAATATTCAGTAAAACGTATTGTGCACCGCTGATATCATTATCGTTCAATAAAGGTGAATTCAACGCTTCCTGCACAGCAAGTGTAGCACGGTTTTCTCCTTCCGCTGAAGCGCTTCCCATGATTGCATTTCCGCTGTCCTTCATTACCGTTTTCACGTCGTTGAAATCGACATTGATAGCGCCAGTTACAGCAATTACTTCTGCAATTCCTTTTGCTGCAGTTGTTAAAACATCATCTGCTTGGGAGAAAGCGTTTCCAATGGTTAGATTTCCAGAGATTTCGCGCAAACGCTCGTTGTTAATTACCAACAAGGTATCTACGTTTTGACGCATTTTTTCTAGTCCTTCTTCTGCTTGTTGTCTTCTTTTTCGTCCCTCAAAATTAAAAGGCACGGTAACGATTCCAACCGTCAAAATCCCAAGTTCTTTCGCTACTTGCGCGATAATTGGCGCAGCTCCAGTTCCAGTTCCACCGCCCATTCCGGCAGTAACGAAAACCATTTTAGTATCTTTCGAAAGTAAATTACGAATGTCTTCAATATTCTCGATTGCTGCATTCATTCCAATTTCAGGAATTGCGCCAGCTCCACGTCCTTCAGTTAACGAAGTTCCAAGTTGTATTTTGTACGGAACAGGTGAAATATCTAATGCTTGTCTATCTGTGTTGCACACGATAAAATCTACACCAATGATTCCTTGATCATACATGTGGTTAACAGCATTACTACCGCCACCTCCAACACCAATTACTTTGATGATTGAACTTGTGTCTCTTGGTAAATCAAATTCCATACTCTTTTGTTTTAATTTGTTGTTGTTGCTAGTTACTTGTTGTTGTTTCTTTTTTTGCTGGAGGATTAGAAAAATTAATCTTCTGCAAAGAATATTTTACCTTTTTTCAAAATTGTTTCGAAGAAAGATCCTGTATTTTTTTCGGAGTGGGTTTTAACAGCGCCATTGCTTGCTGGCTCAATCATTCTCCCATTTTTTTCGAGTGCCTCAAATCCTTTTAAAACCAAACCAATTCCGGTTGAATACATTGGGCTGGTAAGGTTTTCAATGTGATTATTACTTGCCAAATGTTCTGTAGGATAACCAATTCGTGTATCCATTGCAGTAATGTATTCAAACAATTGACTGATGTGTTTCATTTGCGCTCCGCCACCTGTAACAACGATTCCACCAATTAATTTTTTGCTGTATCCGGAGTTCAAGATTTCGTAGTGCACCAAGTCAATGATTTCTTCCATTCGCGCTTGAATGATGCTCGCTAAATTTCGAACCGTAATTTCTCTTGGTGCTTTTCCGTGTAATCCTGGAATGCAAACAATTTCATTTTCCAGACTTTCGGATGCCAATGCCGAACCAAATTTAACTTTCAACGCTTCTGCTTGTCGCTTGAGAATGGTGCAACCTTCTTTAATGTCTTCGGTGATAACATTTCCGCCAAAAGGAATAACAGCTGTGTGACGAATTATTCCTTCGTGGAAAATCGCAACATCGGTTGTTCCGCCGCCTATGTCTACTAAAACAACACCAGCTTCTTTTTCTTCGTCAGAAAGTACTGCATCTGCAGAAGCTATTGGCTCTAAGATAATTTCTTTAACTTCTAAATTCGCTTTTTGAACGCATTTGTTGATGTTCAACAATGCACCAACATGTCCAGTAATGATATGAAAATTAGCTTCCATTCTTCTACCCAACATGCCGATAGGATCTTTGATTCCTTGTTCGTTGTCGATAATGTATTCTTGCGGTAAAACCGTAATTATTTCTTCGCCCGGCTGCATGACCATTTTGTACATGTCTTCTACCAAAGCATCGATATCTTTTTGAGAAATTTCGTTCTCGATTTCGTTTCGCGTATGAATTCCTCTGTGTTGTAAACTTTTTATGTGTTGTCCGGCAATTCCAACATTCACCACACGAATCGTTAATTCACCTTCAACGCGTTCTTGCGCTTCTTCCACAGCAAGTTTTATCGATTGAACCGTTTTTTCAATATTGGAAACCATTCCACGCATCACCCCAAGGGATTCGCTTTTTCCCATAGACAAGATTTCAATCTTTCCATGTTCATTTTTCTTGCCTACAAAACAAGCAATTTTGGTAGTTCCAATATCCAGTCCAACAATAATTTTATTCATGCTAATTTTCTTTTTCTTCCGTATAACCGTCGACTGTCTTACAAACTATTTGTTTTTTGTATTTCAGACTTATTTCTTCATATTTGTTCCACCCTTCAAAAGGGATAGCTTCTTTGTAAAATAGCTTAAGTTTTTCAAACTTATCTTTCACTTCTTCGTCACTGTTTGCGCTTCCAAAAATGATCTTTTGCCCACCAACTAAAGGTATTAGCACAAAATCACCATTTGATTTCAGATGAATTTGACTAATTAAAGATTGCATTAGTGGATCATTACAAACATAAATGGAAATACGATACACTTGATCTAATTTTTGAATACTTTTCAAGGTTGGGTTGTTAATAATTTCTTTAACACTTTTAGAATGTATTCGGTCCTTTATATTCCCACTTACTACTACTACGCGTGCGGTGTGTAGATTGGAGGATTTCATGATAATTCCGTCTTCATCCAAGTAAAAAGTTTCTCCAAAAGTGTTAAATATTCGAGCAATAGGTTTTCTAACTAAAACTTCTATTTTCCATCCTTTTCCAATGGAAGAAAATACTTTTACGGTCTTTACCTCTGACATCGATTGGATGTACTTTTCAATCGCTGAAGTGTTTAGTTTTTCCCGTTGTTGCCCATCGAAAATAAATCCTTTTCGTTTTAAACGTATGTATAGTTCATTCTTGGTTAGGAAGGCATTTTCTCCCGTAACGTGAATAATAATCTTTGGTTTTGAAACGATTGTTTCTTTTTGCGCATTTTTGGCTAAACGGAGTAAAAATACTACTCCAAGACCCAATAAGGTCCAAGCCGCTATTTTCAACCATTTTTTCATTCCAACGCTTTTTTAAGAGGTGCAACTATTCGGTCAATATCGCCCGCGCCAATTGTCAACAGAATCCCATCTTTTTTCTGTGAAAGATAGTGTAATGCTTCTGTTGGAGTGAGCAACTGTTTGCTGGAAATACTAATTTTTTCCAGTAATAAATCGCTGGTTATTCCCGGAATAGGTTCTTCTCGTGCTGGATATATCGGCAAGAGCACTAAATCGTCCACAAGCGATAATTCGCTGCTGAAACCTTCAAAAAAGTCTCTGGTTCGGGAGAATAAATGCGGCTGAAATACTGCGGTTATTTTTTTGTCAGGATACAACAGTCGCACGGAGGAAATCAAGGCATGCAATTCCGTTGGATGGTGCGCATAATCATCAATATAGACTAGATTATCCGTTTTAATTTGGTATTCAAATCTGCGTTTTACGCCTAAAAATGTTGCCAGTCCGCTTCTGATTTCTTCCTCGGAAAGTCCTAAAAATTCGCACAAAGCAATACATGCAATGGCGTTTTCTGCGTTGTGAATTCCAGGAATTCCTAGTTCAACATGTTGAAGAATAGTAGTGGGAGTTTGAACATCTACCAGAAATTTTCCGCCTACAAATCGTAAATTATCGCCGGAATAATCCGCCGTTTTGGAAGCAATGGCATAGGAAATAATTGGGGCAGGGGAGGTCAGTTTTAGTCCTTCCTTCATCACCAATCTGCCATTTTTATGAATGAGATTGGTATATTTTTGAAATCCTTCTAAAAATTCCGCTGCTTCTCCGTAAATATCCAAATGGTCTGGATCTGTTGAGGTTACAATGGATGCAAAAGGACGTAACTTTAAAAACGACCGATCGAATTCATCCGCTTCAATGACAGTATATTGGTTTTCCGGATGGATGAGTAAATTGGAATTGAAATTTGTTGCTATGCCGCCCAAAAAAGCATTGCACTTAATGCTGGAATTATTTAGAATGTGCGCCAACATGGAACTTGTTGTTGTTTTGCCATGTGTTCCTGCAACGCCAATACTTTTTGATTGACGGGTCAACAATCCAAGAACTTCAGACCGTTTGAACAAGTTTGCATTGGATGCTTGGAATAGTTGTAATTCCCCTAAATTTTTTGGAATTGCGGGTGTGTAAACAACTAAGGTGGTTTGCACGTCTTGAAATTGCACTGGAACCGCATTTCCTAAATCTTCAAAGTGAATGGAAATCCCTTCTTTTTGCAGTGCATCCGTTAAATTGGAACTTGTTTTGTCGTAGCCGGCAACTTCCCATCCAATGGTTTTGAAATAACGCGCCAATGCGGACATACCAATTCCTCCGATTCCTATAAAATAGGCTCTTTTGAAATGTGAAAGTTGTATGTTGTCCAGTTCGTTCATCTTTTAAAGTGCAATTTTTTCTACGATATCTACAATATTTTCTGTTGCATTTGGTTTCCCCAATTCCGCAATTTCTCTCGAAAGAGACTCCTGCAATGCTGCGTTTTTAAGCAATGCAATAGCGGCTGGAACAAGTTCTTCTTTTGCTGCGTTATCTTTAATCAGGATTGCTGCATGTTTCGAAACCAAAGCCATCGCATTTTTTGTTTGGTGGTCTTCAGCAACATTTGGCGAAGGAACCAGTATTACGGGTTTTTTGACTAAGCACAATTCCGAAACAGAAATTGCTCCTGCTCTGGAAATTATTACATCTGCCAGGGCATACGCTAAGTCCATTCGGTCGATAAATTCCACCAGTTTTATGGCGTTCGATTCCTTGCCATCTAATTTTTCAAGGATTGTTTTGTAATACAATTTCCCACTTTGCCATAGCACTTGCACGTCCTTTTCAAGGAGTAGGTTGTAGTGGTTTAAGATGGATTCATTCAATGTTTTTGCGCCCAGACTTCCACCAATAACTAAAATTGTTTTTTTGGATGGATCTAAGTTGTAATGCACAAAAGCTTCTGCTCTTTTGC
>JBEDAD010000014.1:0-11270 GCA_041177985.1 Bacteroidota bacterium
CTCGATGTTTTACTATTTGTTGCGATAGCAGTTTTGAAAGTCACCGGAAAAGAACTCACTATATTCGGAACAGAGAAATTAAATACTTTCTCCAGTTCTGTATCAAACAATTCACCGTACCACCTTTGACCGGCCTTTACGAGATTCACAAAATCGTTTTCGTAGACATCAAAGAAGGAATAATCCGTCACAACATTTGTAACCGGGTAATCGGAATCCCCAACCGATTGAATCCGCATTGGAGGTTCGGAAGCGCTGATATTTATAAAATAGCAGGAATATTCGGAATAAATATTTTTGGTTTGATTAAATTCTGTGGTGCCATTTGCTCCCCATCGATTTGGTCCCCAACCATAAAAAAGAATATAATCGTCCGAATCGAATGTCCCATCTGATTCTCCAACAACGAAAAGAGCATTTTTTGCAAGATCATCGGTTCTAGGAATCGAATTTACCTCCGGCAACTTTCCATCACCATTTCCATATATGTGAATATGCTGTGGATTCAAACCATTTGTTGAAATACCACAACTTTCCAGAAAAGATTTATCTATTTTATAAATTCCATCGTTCTTCACTTGAATTTTATACCAACTTCCTGAACCTTCTTGCAGGACAGAATTTGCAACAAAATCTTTTTCAAAGGAGCTAGAAGAGATAGTAATTGGTAAAAGAGATAATTCTAAATTTGTAATTCGATGAATAACTTCACCCACTTTTACATAAGGGAACAAATATAAAACTGCAAAATGCTCAGATGCTGCGCTGGTAACTTTGGATTCAAGTTGCAAAGAATCGGTAACCTGAAAAGAAAACTCATTTAAAAAAGAAATATCGGTTTTTGGAGCAACAGAAGTTGTATAATCGATTAATTTCAATTCAAAATTCGTTGATTTTAATTTTTGTTGCCAAAAGAAAACCGGCTTACCATTATCTAACTCCTGATCCGATATTACTGGAGCAATAGTGGTTTTTCCTTCATGATTTAATGTTACTGGCGCTTTCCATTCTATTGGCAAATTAATGACTTCCTGACCAATAGCAGAAAAACAAAAGAAGAAATAAAGTGTAATTGACCAGCTGAAACTTTTCAAAAATGTGCTTACTATTTTAAAATTCATACTACAAATATGATTAGGATTACTTTCTATTCAATAAAAAACGTAACAAATCTTTGATTATTTTGTTTGATTTACAATATTTGTAACCTTAATTTAATTTTTCCGTTATCTTTGGTCAGATTTCGATGTTATTTTAACCAACACAAATGAAAATATTTAAACGTCTAATTATTGCTTGTGCATTTCTAACTATTCAATTGGGTGCGAATGCTCAGGACCCAACGTTTACACAGTTTTATGCCAATCCGCTATATTTGAATCCAGCTTTTGCAGGATCTAATGGTTGTCCACGTTTTGCATTGAATTACAGAAACGAATGGCCACAATTAACTGGAAATTACGTTACTTACAGCGCTTCATACGATCAATATTTCAAAAATATTACTGGTGGTTTTGGTGTATTAGCAACGCATGATCAGCAAGGACAAGGAACTATTAGAACGTCGATGCTTGGTTTGATTTACTCTTACCATGCAAGTTTAAATAGAAAATGGAAATTAATGTTTGGTGCACGTGCTTCTTGGTATCAAAAATCATTGGATTGGGACAAATTGACGTTTGGAGATATGATTGATCCACGTCGAGGTTTCATTTATGCTACAGGTGATGTTCCTAGAGGTGGAACAAGAGGATTCTTCGATGCATCCGCAGGTATTGTAATTTTCAACAAACGCTTTTTTGCAGGATTTGCAACACACCATTTAAACACACCGAACGAATCTATGATTATTGGTGATTCTAAATTACCAATGCGATTCACAGGCCACATGGGCGCGGAAATACAATTGGGTTCGAAATCGAAATATTCGAATACTACTTCTATTATGCCAAATGTTATCTACCAATACCAAAATGGATTTCAAGAATTAAGTGTTGGAACCTATATCAAATATGGTGCATTCAATGCCGGTGCTTGGTACAGAAATAGAGATGCTTTTATTTTATCTATCGGAATCAATACAGGAAAATTCAAAATTGGATACAGTTATGACGTAACTGTTTCCAAACTAAATAACGGTGTTTCCGGCGGGTCGCACGAAATTTCAATGGGAATTAATGTTAATTGTAAATCCAAACCGATTTCCTTTAGAACCATTTCTTGTCCGTCTTTCTAAATAAAAATTGTAACTTTTTTCGTTATTTACGTTAAAAGATTAAATTTGCGAAGTGAATAGTATGAAAAAACAAATCAAAAATATGCAGTTATTCAAATTCATTGCAGTCGTAATTGGAGGAGTAATCCTTTCTTCTTGTGCAAAAGAAGGCTCAACTTCAACAGGTTGGGATTATAATAATCCAAAATCGGGTGGTTTCCAAAAGGTTCCTTTTGTTGATCAAGAAACTGGTCCTGGACTATTATTGGTTGAAGGTGGAACGTTTACAATGGGTAGAGCAGAACAAGATGTGATGTTTGATTGGAACAACCGTGCAACAAGAGTTACTGTTTCTTCTTTTTACATGGATCAAACGGAAGTTACCAACTTTCACTGGTTGGAATACTTATATTGGATTTCTCGCGCATATGAAACGTACCCGATGGTGTATAAAAATGCATTGCCAGATACCTTATGCTGGAGATCACCACTTGGTTTCAACGAAAAATTTGTTGACTATTACTTAAGACATCCTGCTTACAGAGATTATCCAGTTGTTGGTGTTTCTTGGTTGCAAGCAAATGATTTCTGTAAATGGAGAACAGATCGCGTAAACGAATATATTTTAGTACGTGAAGGAATTTTATCTTGGAATACAAAACAAACAGATGCTAATACGTTTAATACAGATGCATATTTATCGGGGCAGCACATTCCAATTAATGCGGAAGCAAAACGTAACGATGAAAACTACCACCGAGGTTTAGTAGATTTAAACCCATTGAAATTTGAAAACGGCGAAGGACGCTATGCGAAAATGGAAGATGGAATTCTACTTCCACGCTACCGACTACCAACTGAAGCGGAATGGGAATTTGCTGCGACTGGTTTAATCGGAAATTTACAAGAAGGAACAGAAAATATCTCAGAACGCAGAATTTATCCATGGAATGGTCACTGGGTGCGTAACGATGACGAGCAATTCCAAGGAGCTATTCGTGCAAACTTCACAAGAGGTCGTGGTGATGCAATGGGTGTTGCTGGAAATTTAAACGATGGAGCAGATATTACAGCACCAGTTGAATCTTATTGGCCGAATGATTATGGTTTATACCACATGGCTGGAAACGTTTCAGAATGGGTTTTGGATGTTTACCGTCCTTTATCTTCTGAAGATTTCGACGAATTCCGTCCATTTAGAGGAAATGTTTTCAAAACAAAACTTTTGAATAGCGAAGGAACAGTTGAATTGAAGAATGAGCAGGTTATGTACGATGTGCATGGTATGAAAGAATATTTGAATGAATTTGAAAGAATTCGTTACCAAAGAGTTTCTGCAGCAAAGCACGACCCTACTTCAAAAGAATTTTCATCGTTGAATGACACTATTATTCCAGTTGGATTAGCAGCGAATGTAAGTTCAAGAAATCCTGTTAAAAGCGGATATTCACCAGATCCTTTCTATGTTTCCCGAAAAAAGGAAAAAGATTCAGTAGAACTAAGTCTGTTGTATAGAATTAACGTTGTTTTGGACAAAGCGATTAAGTTGAAAAATGAGAAATTTGACAACGAAGCTTCCACAGTTATAAATGACGAATTATTTGATGGTATTTTTGATACAGACACACGTGTAGAACAAGGATCCGGAGAAGAATATGCATTTGAAGTAGTTTCTATGTTGAGAGAAGGATTCAAATATTTCATCTTGGATACACCTGGGAAATTAAAATATAGAAATGTTACGGAGGAAGAAAATATTGGACGTTCCAATTACAGACGCGATGACTATATAGACTATTTAGATGGTGATATCGAAAGCTCAATTTATTTTGCAAACGATGATCGCAAGAACAAAATTAACCAAGCGAATCGTGATCCTAATTTAGTTATGTACCAAAACCAACACGAGGAATTTGATTTAGATGGTGGACCTGTAAAACCTTCTGGTAGAACATCTTGGCCAACAACCTTGATTTCTGATAAATCCAGAGTATACAAAGGTGGTTCTTGGAAAGACCGTGCATATTGGTTAGCTGCTGGAAACAGACGTTACCTAGACGAAAGACAATCTTCCTCCACCATCGGTTTCCGTTGCGCGATGGATAGAATTGGAAGTCCAGTAGGCATGAATTACGGGAATTCCAAAAAGAAATAAATTCAATTTGAATAAAATTAAAAGCCCGTTTTTAGCGGGCTTTTTTATGGAATAAAAATGAAAGAATTATTCGAACTTTTTTATGCTACTTCCGGCGTTTGCACAGATACGCGGAAAATCGAAAAGAATTGCCTTTTCATTTGCCTGAAAGGAGAAAATTTTAACGGAAACACCTTCGCCGAAAATGCACTTAAGGAAGGTGCTAAATATGTCATTGTAGACGAAGTTTCCTATCAGACCAATACATCCATTTTTTTGGTAGAAAACTGTTTGCTATTTCTTCAACAATTGGCATGCTTTCACCGCTCTAAATTTGACATTCCAGTTATTGGGATCACTGGAAGTAATGGAAAAACAAGTACAAAGGAGTTAATCAACTGCGTTTTGTCCCAAAAATATGCAGTCCTTTCTACAATTGGTAATTTGAACAACCATATTGGCGTTCCTCTGACTTTATTGAGACTTAATGCCGATCACCAAATTGCACTAATTGAAATGGGTGCAAATAAATTCAAGGATATTGAAGAGTTGTGTGCTATCGCAAAACCGACCTTGGGTATTATTACAAATATCGGAAAAGCACATCTCGAAGGATTCAAAGATTTTAATGGCGTATTAACTACAAAAAAAGAGTTGTATACTGCAGTGTCTGAACAAAATGGTATAGTTGTCTTCAATAACGACGATACTATTTTGGTGGAAAACAAGCCGAATTCTGTTGAAGAATATAGTTATGGAACACATTTAAATTCATTCGTTCGTGGAAAATTAATCGGACTTTCACCGTACATTGAAATGACTTGGAGTCACAAAGATTACGATTCACCCGTAATTCAGACCCAAACAATTGGGAAATATAATTTCTATAATTTTTTAGCAGCGATAACTTTTGGCGTAATATTGGATGTTCCAAACGAAAAGATCAACCAAGCAATTCAAGATTTTGCTCCGGATAACAACCGTTCTCAAGTCAAAATTACCAAAGAAAACACGTTAATTCTTGATTGTTATAATGCGAATCCATCTAGCATGCTTTCTGCATTGGAGAGTTTTGAGTTACACACAAAAAAAGAAAAAATCTTTATACTTGGCGACATGCTCGAATTAGGAGAAGAATCCCACATGGAGCACCAACACGTTGCATCGTTTGTTGAGAAAGCTGGACTACAAGGATATACCGTAGGACCGTTGTTTCAAGCAGTAAAATCTCCAAATTTTATCAAGCAATTTTTAACGAAACAAGAAGCTTTACATTATTTTTCAGCGTTCCCGTTGTCCAAGAATCTTATATTACTCAAAGGATCTAGAGGAATTGGATTAGAAATCTTAGAAACAAGTCTATAAAAAAAGGGAAGCTTTCACTTCCCTCCTACTTATTACTTAATTCTGTTTCTAACTATTTTACCGAAGCCATTAAGCTCCTAAAACGCCTCTTGAAATAACAATTTTTTGCACTTCAGAAGTACCTTCGTAAATTTGAGTAATCTTAGCATCACGCATCAAACGTTCCACATGGTATTCCTTAACGTAACCGTAACCACCATGAATCTGAACAGCCTCTGTCGTTTGTTCCATCGCAACTTTTGAAGCATATAATTTCGCCATTGCACTGGATTGACCATAATCTCTTCCCATATCCTTATCGATTGCAGAACGGTAAACCAAAAGCTTTGCAGCTTCAATTTCAGTTGCCATATCAGCGATTTTAAAGGCGATTGCTTGGTGCTTGTATATTTCCTTGCCAAACGCTTTTCGTTCCTTGGAATAAGCCACAGACAATTCAAAAGCGCCACCAGCAATTCCAAGAGCTTGAGCAGCAATTCCAATTCTACCACCTGCAAGAACTTTCATGGCGAATTTAAATCCAAATCCATCTTCTCCGATTCTATTTTCCTTTGGAACTTTCACATCATTGAACAATAACGTATGTGTATCGCTTCCACGAATCCCCATTTTATCTTCTTTTGCGCCAACAATAAAACCTTCCATTCCTCTTTCAATGATGAAAGCATTGATGCCTTTGTGTCCAGCTTCCACATTCGTTTGTGCAATTACCAGGTAAACAGAAGCTGAAGAACCGTTTGTAATCCAGTTTTTTGTTCCGTTTAATATGTAATGATCACCATTATCGATTGCAGTAGTTCGCTGAGATGTTGCATCCGAACCAGCTTCCGGTTCTGACAAACAGAACGCGCCAATTTTCTCCCCTTTAGCAAGTGGAACTAAATATTTTTGTTTTTGCTCTTCCGATCCAAACTTTTCCAATCCCCAGCAAACCAAAGAATTATTTACGGACATACAAACAGAAGCAGAAGCATCTACTTTAGAAATTTCTTCCATTGCCAAAACATACGACAAAGTATCCATTCCACTACCGCCATATTTTGGATCCACCATCATACCCATAAAACCCAATTCTCCCAATTGCTTCATCTCTTCCACAGGAAAACGTTGTTCTCTATCCCTTTCAATAACTTCTGGCTTCAATACATTTTGAGCAAAATCTCTTGCTGCTTCTTTTACCGCCAATTGCTCTTCCGTAAGTTCAAAATTCATACAATATCTTATTTTAATATTTATATCTCAATGGTTGCAAATTTAAAGGAATTATTTTATTTTTCACCTTTAAATTAGTATGAGAAAACTGGAAATTATTGGATTGATGTCAGGAACCTCCTTGGATGGAGTCGATTTGGCACATGTGGAATTTGAACTATCCGATAATCAAGCACATACGTTTCGACTTCTGCACAGTGAAACGTACCAATTTTATCCAGAAATTCTTGAGAAATTAATCGACGCACCAAACTATTCGGTTCCAGCAATGTGCATGTTAAATAAAGAACTTGGACATTTTTTTGCAGACTGCGTGAATAATTTCATTCAAAAAAACAACATACAAAAAAAATCAATTGCTGCGATTGCGAGCCATGGGCAAACTATTTTGCACCAACCAGGTAATGGATTCACCTTGCAAATAGGTTGCGGATCTACAATTGCTTATGCAACTGGAATTTCCGTTGTTAACGATTTTCGTACCAGAGACATTATTGCTGGTGGTCAAGGTGCGCCGCTAGTTCCAATTGGTGATTTTGGATTGTTTGGTGGTTTGGCTGAATCTTTTTTAAATATTGGCGGATTTTCAAATGTTAGCTTCAAAAAGGATAACGCTATCCTTGCATTTGATATTTGTCCGGGGAATTTACCGTTAAACAAATTAGCACTTTCAAAAGGCTTAAAATTTGATAAAAATGGCGAAATAGCAGCCTCTGGAGAAATAAATTTCTTTTTATTGGACTTACTAAATTCTTTGGAATACTATTCGCTTTCTGGTCCTAAGTCGCTCGGAACAGAATGGATGGAGGAATATTTTTATCCTTTATTAAAATTTGACAAGGAAATTGAAAATAATTTAAGGACGGTTGTGGAGCACATTGCTATTCAAATAAGCCAAAAACTAAATGAAAACAACCTGAAATCTGTTTTTATTACCGGTGGCGGTGGAAAGAATAATTTTCTGATTGAACGGATTACACATTATTTCAATGGAGAAGTGGTGCTTCCAGGAACAGAATTAATTGATTTTAAAGAAGCCATTGTTTTCGCTTATTTAGGAGCACTTTATCTTGAAAAAATTCCGAATGCCCTTGCTTCCGTTACTGGCGCAGAAAAAAATACAATTTGTGGTGTTTTGCACATTGCAGGTTAAAGAATTAGCTCGTTTTTTACTATTTCTTAATCAAAAGATAGCATTTCTTTACAAGAAAGATGCACTTTGCATGGTTTTACTTTGTTACCTTTGCATGCGTTAAACAAAAATAATTATGAAAGATTTACTTGAGAAATTTGAAAATAAACGTCCTGAAATTGTTTTCGAATGGAAAGATTCAGAAACAGAAGCGGAAGGATGGGTTGTAATCAATTCTCTTAGAGGTGGCGCTGCTGGCGGAGGAACACGCATGCGAAATGGATTAGACAAACGAGAAGTTGAGTCGCTTGCAAAAACGATGGAAGTTAAATTTACCGTTGCAGGTCCGCCAATTGGTGGTGCGAAATCCGGAATTAATTTTGATCCGAAAGACCCTCGAAAAGAAGGCGTTCTTAAAAGATGGTATGCTGCCGTTACGCCCATATTAAAACATTACTATGGAACTGGTGGTGATTTGAACGTAGATGAAATACACGAAGTTATTCCAATGACTGAAAATTGTGGTATTTGGCATCCACAAGAAGGTGTTTTAAACGGCCATTTTCAGCCGAAAGAAGGGCAGAAAATTAAAAGAATTGGTCAACTGCGTCATGGCGTATTGAAAGCTTTGGAAGATCCATCGTATTCGCCAGATATTTCCAGAAAATATGTCGTTGCAGATATGATTACCGGTTATGGCGTTGCTGAATCCATTAAGCATTTTTATGCAATTTGGGGCGGTTCTGTCGTTGGAAAAAAAGTAATTGTTCAAGGTTGGGGGAATGTTGGATCTGCAGGAGCATATTATTTAGCGCAACAAGGAGCTAAAATAGTCGGAATTATTGACCGTGTTGGAGGATTAATCAATGAGAATGGATTTTCCCTGGAAGAAATAAGAACCCTTTTCTTAACAAAGAATGGAAATGAATTGGCGCATTCGAATTTAATTCCTTACGACGAAATGAATAGCAGAATATGGGATTTAAAAGCGGAAGTTTTTATTCCATGTGCTGGATCAAGAATGATTACAGAAGACCAATTGAATCGGATGATTGCTGGAGGAATGGAAGTTATTTCATCTGGCGCAAATGTGCCTTTTGCAGATCCGGAAATTTTCTTCGGACCTATTGCAGATAAGGCGGACAATACCATATCCATTATTCCAGACTTTATTTCTAATTGTGGCATGGCAAGAGTATTTGCTTATTTAATGAGTTCTGATCTTACTGAAATAACGGATCAGGGAATTTTCACCGATACGAGTGACACCATCAAAAAAGCACTTGTAAATGCACATACTAAAAATCCTAAGCATACTGGAATCGCCAAAGCGGCTTTCGAAATTGCCTTAAATCAATTGGTTTAATCTATAACCTGCCATGGAAAGTTTTATAATTCTGGTTTTCTTTCTAGGATACATTGCAATTGCGATGGAACGGGTTACCAAATTGGACAAACTTATTCCTGCTTTATTGATGATGAGTATCTGCTGGGCAACTATTGCGCTTGGATTAGATTCTTTTTCCAACTGGTTTGATCCGCAATCTGGAACCTTATCGGATATAAGTAATTTTACTTTAGAAGCAAAAAGAAATCTTCTGGAGGTAACGCTTCTACACCATTTTGGAAAAACGGCAGAAATACTTATCTTCCTGATTGGAGCAATGGCGATTGTTGAAATGATTGACCATTTTGATGGATTTGGTGCAATCAAAAAAATGATTAAAACCAAAAAAAAACGTTCGCTTCTTTGGATTATTTGTGCTTTTGCTTTTGCATTATCCGCCATCATTGATAATTTAACCGCAACAATTGTTTTAATAAGTATTCTAAGAAAAGTTATTCCGGATAAGAACGACAGAATGTGGTTTGCGGGCTTGGTTATAATTGCAGCAAATGCTGGTGGCGCATGGACTCCAATTGGAGACGTAACAACTACCATGTTGTGGATGGCTGGAAAAGTTACATCGGGTAAATTGATGACTTTGTTATTTCTTCCATCGCTAGTATCTGTGCTTGTTCCAGTAATTATAGCATCTAATTTTAAAGTTTTTGACGGAACGATAGAAAAAATTGAATCCGATGAAAAACAAAATAAATACAGCGGTTTGATGCTGATTCTTGGTTTATTTCTAATTGTTTTTGTGCCGATTTTCAAAACAATCACGCACCTTCCTCCATACATTGGGATGCTGTTATCCTTGGCTATTTTTGCCGTTATTGCCGAAATAATTACCAACAGGCATTTCACACTTACACAATTGGAGGGCGAGAATCAGCAGCACGGACCAACCATGAAAGCACTTACTAAAATTGAAATGCCCTCCATCTTGTTTTTTCTGGGAATCCTGATGACGGTTGCAGCAATGGAATCCTTGGGGATAATTTTCAGCTTTGGCGGACAAGTTAGCGCTGCAATTCCTGAATATGTTTTTGTCACACTGCTTGGAATTAGCTCCTCCATTATTGATAACGTTCCGCTGGTAGCAGCGAGTATTGGGATGTTTCGGGACGCAACGGATGCAACAGTTTGGCATTTTATAGCGTACGCAGCAGGAACAGGCGGAAGTATATTAATCATTGGTTCTGCAGCCGGAGTTGTAGCGATGGGAATGGAAAAGATCTCTTTTTTCTGGTATTTCAAAAAAATATCCTTGCTCGCACTGATTGGATATCTTGCAGGCGTTGGGGTTTTTATGGCTTTGAGCTAAATTTGGCAATACAATTTCGTTAAAAATCAACGAAAAAATAGTTGGTAAATGTTTTCAACAATTCGATGCCATTAAATATTTCAAAAGCATACCTTGCTAAACCCAAAATAATTTATTTTTGTGAACGCAAGTCTTTTAATTACTGAAAAACTTGTATAAAATAGCGTTACTAGAAGAAGTTTTCTAATCAAACAGTCTGAAAACGGATTCTTTTAATTTTAATTTAACAAACAGGAGATAAAATATTGCGGATTGAATTACAATATTTTTACTGTTTTAACGTAACTAGAGTATGAGTTTTACATTTTTATTACAAATTACGACAGGTGAAGCACCTGCAACAGGAGTGAAAGATGTTCCATTGTGGGATATCATTGACCAATCAAATGGTGGAATCGGATGGGTAATAAACCTTATCCTTTTACTTATGTTTGGTTACGCCATATTTGTTTTTGTGGAACGGTATCTAGCATTATCCAAAGCTTCGAAAGAAGAACAAGG
>JBEDAD010000015.1:0-12114 GCA_041177985.1 Bacteroidota bacterium
CAAGAAGTATTTGAAGCGGAAAAATTGAACTTTGACCCTAAGAATTGGGACATTCTTCAAAAGTGGGAAGAGAAAAAAGCGTTGTACAAAAATCCTGAATTTCAGTTTAAAGTGCGCGACAAAGTGCTCTCTTTGCAAACGCATACCGAATCGCTTTCTCATTTGCAAATCCCAAAAGTTGCCAGTCCAAAATACACTGGTTGGGGCGATATTTTACGTTGGACTTTACAAGAGAATTTCCCAGGAGAATTTCCATATACGGCTGGCTTATTTCCATTCAAAAGAGAAGGGGAAGATCCAACCAGAATGTTTGCTGGAGAAGGGGGGCCTGAACGTACAAATAAGCGTTTTCATTATGTTTCTTTGGGAATGCCTGCAAAACGCTTGTCCACAGCATTTGATTCCGTTACATTGTATGGTAACGATCCTGATATTCGACCGGATATTTATGGTAAAATCGGAAATTCAGGCGTTTCTATTTGCTGTCTAGACGATGCGAAAAAACTGTATTCCGGCTTCGACCTTTGCCATCCAATGACTTCTGTTTCCATGACAATCAATGGGCCTGCACCAATGTTGCTCGGTTTCTTCATGAATGCTGCTATCGATCAGAATTGTGAAAAATATATCGTAGCAAACGGCTTGGAGAAAGAAGTAGAAGAGAAAATCGCTGCACTTTATGCTGCAAAGCAGATTGAGCGTCCGCGCTACCAAGGCGATTTACCGGAAGGAAATAATGGTTTGGGCTTAATGCTACTCGGCGCAACAGGCGACCAAGTTTTACCGGCTGAAATCTATGCGACAATCAAAGCAGAAACGCTAACGCAAGTGCGTGGAACGGTGCAAGCGGATATTTTAAAAGAAGATCAAGCACAAAATACGTGTATCTTTTCAACGGAATTTGCCTTGCGTTTAATGGGGGATGTTCAACAGTATTTCATCACAAATGCAGTAAGAAACTTCTATTCGGTTTCAATTTCTGGTTACCATATCGCAGAAGCTGGTGCAAATCCTATTTCTCAATTGGCGTTTACATTGGCAAATGGCTTTACGTATGTAGAATATTACATGAGCCGTGGGATGAGCATCAATGATTTCGGACCTAATTTATCTTTCTTTTTCTCCAATGGAATTGACCCGGAATATGCCGTTATTGGTAGAGTTTCCAGACGTATTTGGTCGAAAGCAATGGCGAAAAAATATGGCGCAAATAGCCGTGCACAAATGTTAAAATACCATATCCAGACTTCTGGTAGATCTTTGCATGCGCAGGAAATTGATTTCAACGATATTCGTACTACCTTGCAAGCATTGTATGCAATTTACGATAACTGTAATTCGCTGCACACGAATGCGTACGATGAAGCAATTACTACTCCAACAGAAGAATCCGTGCGCCGGGCAATGGCGATTCAGTTGATCATCAACCGCGAGTTGGGATTGGCGAAAAACGAAAATCCGCTTCAGGGTGCGTTTATCATCGAAGAACTAACGGAATTGGTGGAAGAAGCTGTTTTATTGGAATTCGATCGAATAACGGAACGTGGCGGCGTGCTTGGTGCGATGGAAACAATGTACCAACGTTCCAAAATTCAAGAGGAATCTTTGTATTACGAAACGCTAAAACACAACGGGGAATTCCCAATTATCGGTGTAAATACTTTTTTAAGTTCGAAAGGTTCGCCTACAATGCTTCCAAAGGAAGTGATTAGGGCAACAGAAGAAGAAAAAGAATACCAAATTGGCATGCTGGCTAATTTACAGAAAGGCAATGCAGAGATAGCAAAAGAAGGAATTCGTAAAGTGCAGGAAGCAGCGATTAAAAATCAAAATATGTTTGAGCAATTGATGGAAACATGTAAATATTCTTCCCTCGGACAAATAACCGAGGCTTTGTTTGAAGTTGGTGGGCAGTATCGACGCAATATGTAATGTTTAAATGACTCAAAATAAATTCATAACATTCCTACAAAAAATCCCGAGAAGTTATATCTTCTTCGGGATTTTTTGTCTTTTGTTTGTTACGTTAATGCTTTCCGTAGAAATTAACAATGGCAAGTTCTGGACGAATGATTTTAGAGTGTATTACGATGCAACGAATGATTTTTTTAATGGAAAAAGTCCTTATTTAAATCCGTATGGTTTAGATACCGGCTTTTTTAAATATGCACCAACTACGCTTTATTTCTTTTTCTTTATTTCCAAATTCAGCTATTTCACCGCGCAGATTTTACACGCGTTTGTTCTTTTACTGTCCTTAATTATTGGAACCACAACGTTGCACAAAATCCTATTTTTTCATGCAGGTAACAAAACAAATCGGTATGGTGTTCTTTATTTAGCTTTCGCCTTAATTGTTATTTATATGGTGCGTGAGTTTCACATGGGAAATGTAAATCTGATATTATTTGCATTGTTTACCTTAGGTTTAGATGCGTTTATTAAAAATAAAGAATTTCAAATCGCATTATTTTGGAGTCTTATGGTGATTCTGAAACCCATTGTTATTTTGGTATTTCTTCCACTTTTATTCTTTCGTTTGTGGAGAATTATCGCATGGTTAATTGGATTTGGAATGCTGTATTTTACCATTCCTATAGCGCACATGGGATTAGGAAGTGGATTGGGATTATGGAAAGAGTGGGTCACAGCAATTGGTAAACATGGCGAATACATCGTAAGTGAAAATTCGTTTAAATACCTTGCGAATTATTACTTTGGGATCGATTCTATTTGGCTCCCGTCTATTTTTGGTCTGCTTTTTTTATGTGTAATCCTGTTAGTCCTTCATCAGAAAAATAAATTTCAGGTGTTTGATTTTGTGGAATGGTCGGCTTTATTTCTGGCATTTACGCCGAATTTTTTTGTGACAGATACAGAACATTTTTTATTAAGCCTTCCATTGATTTTAGTTATTTTGAAGCGCTTACTAATCGTAAACAAGGCAATTCTTTGGTTTTTCTTTGCTGTTTTCATTCTTCCTTTTAGTTTGAAGTCAAATGATTTACTCGGAAAAAGTTTATCCGTTTTAGCGAATGATACCGGCATGATTGGTTTAGCTAATTTTTCGCTTATTTTATTCTTTTGTTTTTTAAAATTCTACTTCCACACGAAAAAGTTAAACGCAAAGTTCACTTCTCACCATTAAACATGAAAAAAGAATTATTAATACTCGTTATATTGGCTTTTAAAGTATTCGTGCATGCGCAATCATTTCCGTCTACTTCATCAATCTCACCAATTGTGCCAAGTCCAGAGGTGTATCGGCAAATCGAAGGAAAATGGCTGTTTTCCGATGAATTTTCTATTTGCTCGAAGGATTTGCCGGATGTTGTGAAATCATTCTTGGTGGAGAAATTAAACCACGTGTTTGCGCTTAGAACAATTGTTTCCCCGGTAAGTAAGGATCTTGTTTTTAAAAAGATAGTTAATGTTCCAAAAGATTGGTATTCAATTAATGTGAATGAAACGATCACAATAACCTATAGTTCAGAAGAAAGTTGTTTTTATGCGGTTGTTTCCTTATTGCAGATGCTCGAAGGCGAAAATGGAGAATTGGCGATTCAGAAATGCTTTGTGCAAGATTCACCAAATTTCCAATGGCGCGGTTTACATTTGGATGTGAGTCGCCATTTTTTCTCCGTGGAGGAAGTGAAACGCTTCATCGATTTAATGGCTTTGTATAAATTTAATACCTTTCATTGGCACCTAACCGATGATCAGGGTTGGAGAATAGAAATTAAAAAATATCCGAAACTGACTGAAATTGGAGCGTGGCGCGACAGCACCGTAAATGGTCATTATTCTGCAACACCAAGAACGTATTCGGTGGAAAAATATGGCGGTTTCTATACGCAAGAGCAAATTAAAGAAGTAGTCGCATATGCAAGCAATCGTTTCATTACTGTGGTTCCTGAGATCGAAATGCCCGGACACAGCAGAGCCGCTTTGGCAGCATATCCCCAGTATTCTTGCACTGGGAAACAGTTGGAGGTACCCGGTTTATGGGGTGTTTTTGAAGAAATATTCTGCGCAAAAGAGGAAAGTATCGATTTTTTAAAAGATATATTAACGGAAGTTTTAACCCTTTTTCCGTCGGAATACATCCACATTGGCGGCGATGAAGCACCAAAAACACGCTGGAAATCGTGTCCGAGATGCCAAAAAGTAATTCGGGAAAATGGCTTGAAGGATGAACACGAATTGCAAAGCTTTTTTATCCAAGAAATAGATGAATTTCTAACTTCTAAAGGTCGAAAACTGATTGGTTGGGACGAAATATTGGAAGGTGGACTCTCGCCAAATGCTGCGGTGATGTCGTGGCGTGGTTTTGAAGGCGGAATAGAAGCGGCAAAACAAAAACATTTTGCGGTGATGAGTCCCGGCTCGCATTGCTATTTTGACCATTACCAAAGTAAAAATCCAAACGAACCAACGGCAATTGGTGGTTTTACACCTCTCGAAAAAGTTTACGCATTCAATCCGATTCCACCAGGTTTCTCCGAGCAACAAGCGTTTTTTATTCTCGGTGGTCAGGCAAATTTATGGACAGAGTATATTCCAACAATGGCGCAACTGGAATACATGACATATCCACGAGCGCTGGCTTTGGCACAAGTGCTTTGGTGTAAGCAAAAACCGCCATTCGAAGCATTTAAAAAAGCTTTCGTGGATTACCATTTAACGTATTTGAAACGCTTCAACGTAAATTATTCAAATGCCTTGTTTTATTCCCAGTTAACCATTTTTAAAAATAAAAGTGGATTGAAACTGCAATTTAAAGGTGCTGCTAAGGAAGATGCTTTTCAATTGGAAACGCAAAAAAATGAAAAGGACAACCAATTTTCAGAAAGTTCCTACATCACGCAAAACGACACGATTATAGTACAACGTTCCAAGGACAATCAAATTCAGACGTTCAACTATAAATTGACTTCTAAAAATGCGCCTGATCCAGCGTTGTTTGAACTTAAAATCCATCCTGCAATCGGACTTCCAATTGAACTGATTACGCAACCTGCGGAGCAATATAAGGGCGATGGGGCGCTCACACTTGTGGATGGTGTAATCGGCGCAACACCTTGGAAAGGAAACGAATGGCTTGGCTACGATACAACGCAAATCGAATTGATTGTCGACCTCACGAAAAAAGTTAAAATAGAAGAAATTTTACTGAATTTTCTGCAAGACGATGGCTCGTGGATCCATTCACCGGAATCGATTCAAATTTCTGTTTCAAAAAACAAGAAAAAATGGAAAAATCTAAAACCACAGCAATTTAGAGCTTCTCAAAGTGCCAACGCAAAAAAAGCGGGTATGAAAAATGCTTTCGAACAAAATATTCACCTAAAAGGTCGGTTTGTTAAAGTGAAGGTTAATTGCTTGAAAGCTATTCCAGTTGGTTTTGCGGGTGAAGGGAAAACGCCTTGGACATTTACCGATGAATTAATTTTATTGTACAATAAATGAAATTTGAATTGTGTGCCGCTTCTTTGGAAGCCATTCGTGTTGCGAAGGAATTGAATTTTGATCGCATTGAATTGTGTCAAAATTTGGAGCAAGGTGGGATTACGCCTTCCTACGGAATGATCGAATATGCAATTGCGTATGGAATCGATACGCATGTTTTAATCCGTCCAAGACCCGGTGGTTTCACCTACTCGGAAGATGAGGTAGAAGTAATGCTGCGCGACATTTTAAACTGCAAGGAAATGGGAGCGAAGGGCATTGTAATTGGCGTATTGACAGAATCGGGAGAAATCGATCGGGAGATTTTAATGGAATTTATGGAAAAAGCAAAAGGCATGGAAGTAACTTTTCACAGGGCTTTTGATGATTGCTTTGACTGGAAAAAATCCATGGATATTTTGATTGAATGTAAAGTAAATCGTATTCTTTCGTCCGGATTGGCTCGAAATGTGGAAATTGGCATGCCGATTCTGCAGGAAATGATGCAATACAGTTCCGGAAGAATTGAGATAATGACTGGCGGAGGTGTAAACGCTGCGAATATTGGTCGATTGCACACAGAACTCGCGCCAGATGCGATTCACTTCTCTGGAACTGTGAAATTTCAGCAGGATGAAGATTCCTTGTTCTCAGAATCTGTTTTAAGAGTCGATAAAGCTCGGGTTCAACGGATTTTGGCGGCTTCAAAGGTGTAATGTTTTTTTGTTTTTTCGTTAGTAGTTCATGAAATATAATTTAATTGCTGTTTTTGCTTTTTTTTGGATGAATTTTAGCGCACAATGCGATTCGATTTCTCCTTTAAATAATGAGATTCTTTCTTATGTTACCTCCCAACTAAACAAAAAAGTTGGTCGTGGCGAATGCTGGGATCTCGCAAGTTACGCCTTGAATAAAGTAGGTGCAAAATGGGATGGATTGTACGTTTATGGCAGGAAATTGTTGCCCGGCGAATGTGTTCAACCTGGAGATATTATTCAATTTAAAAATGTGAAATTGAGCTATTCCATAGGAAAACAAACCTTTACGGAGGACATGAAACAACACACCGCCATAATTTTTGCCGTAAAAAATGCTGATGAAGTTGTTTTAGCACACCAAAACACTGGTTTTAGTGGAAAAAAAGTTGGGAAAAGCCCACTTGTCTTCTCCACAATTTATAAAGGAACGTATAGTATTTATCGTCCGGAGAAATAGTAGTAACCTGAGATAACCTGAGGTTATTAAATACGGTCTAAAACGTATTCAATCAATTCATCCATTTCCCTATTGAATCCTTCTGAAAACACCATATTTGGACGATTTGCAACACCTAAACAGATGGTAGCACAAGAATGCCCTAGGGATTTACCCAAAGCAAAAATAGCAGAACTTTCCATTTCAAAATTGGTAATCTTTTGACCATTAAGCGCAAAGGATGTCAATTTTTCATTCATTTCAGGAACCGTGTTTTGAAGTCTCAATTGCCTTCCCTGCGGACCATAAAAGCCACTACTAGTTACTGTTATTCCTGTAAATGTTCGCGCTGATTCCAATTTGGCTGTTAGTTCTTTCGATGCTCCAATTAAATAAGGTTGAATCTTTTCCGGTAAACACAAATGTTGGCTAATTGCATTTCCAAGGTTTATTTCTTCTTCCGAGAAATTTACAGCATAAAAATGTGCAATATTATCCAGTCCAAAAGCATGCGAAGAAACGATGTAGGAATGAATTGGAATTTCAGGTTGTAGAATTCCACACGTTCCAATCCGGATAATTGTTAAAGCTTTTTTGTGTGTTTTTTCTTCTCTTTTGATTAAATCAATATTGACCAAAGCATCGAGTTCATTTAGCGTAATATCAATATTGTCTGTTCCTATTCCCGTTGAAATCACACTGATTCGTTTGCCCTGATACGTTCCTGTATGGCAAACAAATTCGCGATGCTGCGAGCGATGCTCAATCGTGTCAAAAAAGTTGGAAATTAATGCAACACGGTCTTGATCCCCAACAAGAATTATTTTGTCTGAAATATTTTCAGGTGACAATCCGAGGTGGTAAACCTGATTTTTAGAATTTAGAACAAGCTCTGAGGGGGCAAAATACATATGTTAGTAATAAAAAAAGTGCTGTTTATACCAACAGCACTTCCCAGTTTTTATTTTTTTTAATTGGAAGAAATACTTCCGAATACTTTTTGAAGAATTGAATTTACGCGAGCCATAGGATCTTTTCGAATTTTATTTTCTTCCTTTTCAACCATTAAAAACAAGCCCGCAATCGCTTTCTCCGTTACATATTTATTTAAATCAGGATTCAACTTCTCACCACCGGTTAACGTCATGGCGCTGTTGTATTTCGTGATCAATGGATTCCAATATTCTGTGAGTTTAACTTTTGCAATCGCAGCTTCCACTTTAGGAGAGAAAGCAGTAACCAATTTTGAGGTTGTTGTATTCTTCAAATATTTCGTAGCCGCACCATCTCCGCCATTCAAAATCGCAAAGCCATCCGAAATTGTCATATTCAAGATTGCATCTTTAAAAATTGGTAAAGCTTCTTTTGACGCCTCTTCTGCTGCACGGTTCAAAGTCGTCTCAAATTTGTCTACTTGTCCAGATAATCCCCAGTCTAAAGCTTTTTGCTTCACTTTCATAGCATCTTCAGGAAATGGAAGTCGGATGGAAGGATTTCCTAAAAATCCGTCAGTTACAGACGTTAAACTGATAGAATTAGTTATTCCCACATTCAAAGCCTCTTTTAGCCCTGAGATAACTTCTGAATTGGTTAATTGCGGTTTTGTCGCAACAGGAGCAGATGGAACTAGGGAAGCGGCTTCATTAAGAACGTCACAAGAATAAGTTATGGAAACAATAACCCCAATAAGCAAGGAAAATAAGATTTTTTTCATTCGAACAGATTTAGTCAAACTTACTACATTTTTTGTAACTGGTCAAGAATCTAGCCTAAAAGACATAAAAAAAAGGGAGAATAAATTCTCCCTTTCAAAAATAAGTAGTTTAACAAAAGTCTATTTAAGAACGTTAATGTAGCCGTTAAATTCATGCTTCCCATCGTTCAACATGTCCTTCGCATCTGCTTTCCAAACATATGTTCCAGCTGAAACGATCTTGCCGTTAAATGTTCCGTCCCATTTTGCATTCACATCGTGCGACTCCCAAATCATTTCTCCCCAACGGTTAAAAATGTATAAATTGAAATCGTAAATATCTATCCCTTCAACATAAATTCCCCATGACTGATTGTGCTCATCTCCATCTGGTGTGAATGTATTTGGAGAATAAAAAATCACATCTTGCACAATATGCATAATCATCGTCAGCGTATCTGTGCAACCATTATCAGTCGTTACAACTAACGTTACCGGATAGTCACCAACATCGCCTTCCGGGAAAGTAAAGTTTGGATTTTTTGAATCGCTGTAAGCAGGAATTGAACCTGTACTCAACCAATACCAATCTACAACATCTGATGTGGAACGGTCTTGCAGTTGAATAGTAGTTTCAAAGAAAGATGCAGGATTAGAGGAAAATGTAAAATCTGCCGTTGGCAATGGTTTTACCTCAATCAAATCAACAAATGAACCAGTGTAAACACACCCGTAAATGGAAGTGACAGTCATATTTGCAGAATACATGCTCGGGATTATAAATAAGTTAGAAGTTGAATCAGCTCCAATTTCCATGTAATTGCTACCATCCGAAAATTCGAAATACGTAGTTGCAATCTCAGAACCATTGGAAGAACTGTTCTCAAACTCAAAAATAGCTGGTGTACAATCTTCTAATTTGTTAGGAGTGATATTTGGAACAATTCGAATTGGAAAAACAATCTCTGTGCATTCCGTTGTTGTAGGAGATCCACACAATTCAGATAATTCAACACAGTAAATCGTGTTTGAATTTAACGGATCAACAATTATAGATGTTCCTGTACCAATGATAATTCCATTTTCGCTCCAAGTATACGTATAAGCAGACGAACCACCACTTCCTGTAACATCCAGTTGAATATCGTCTTCTGGACAGATTTGAGTATCTGGTGTTAGTGTTGTTATTGTTAATGGATCTGGCTCATCAATTGTTTCTGTTGCAGTTATCACACAGCCATTCGCATCGGTAATAGTAAGAATGTGCACTCCTGCAAAAAGATCCGTAGCGGAATTGGTAGTTGAAACTGAATTATCCCAAAGATATGTATAAGGCGCTGTGCCTTGCGTAATCGTATAAATTAAAATTCCGTCGTTATCCGAATTACACGTCACATCTGTTTGGGTTGCAACGGTTGCAATCATTCCTGGAATCTCTGTCACGGTAACATTTACAGTTCCAAAACAGCCAATTGTTGAGGTAACGGTGCAGCTGTATGTTCCTGCTGCTAATCCTGTTGCTGTCGCTGTTGTTTGCTGCGCAGGATCGTTCCATAAATAAGAAACGGTTCCAAGTGGAGGTGTCATCGCTGCTGTTGCAGTTCCGTTTGAACCACCCGGACAAGAAACAACTGTTGTTGCTCCAGTAAAGGATGCTGGCGTATTTCCTACAATCACATTTGTGGAAGAAGCACAACCATTTGCATCAACCATTTGCACAATGTATGCTCCACCGCCTACGCCAGTAACCGTTTGGGTAGTAGCGCCCAAAGCAGGCCAATTAAAAGTGAATGGAGCCGTTCCAAGTCCAGGATTTGCTGTCACTGTTCCTATTCCGGAACTACAAATATCAGGAGTAGAAGTTGCGGTTACCGTTGAACTTACTCGGGTAATCCAAGTTGTATCACTCAATCCACCTACAGATGCATTACAAGCTGCTGCAGTTAAATAATAACCCGTTGTTCCAGGAAGAATTGTCGTAACATTTAGTACGCCATTGTTATATGGTACTGTAGTAGCGTTTACTGTGTTTGCCCATTGAACATTAGAAGCTGTTGAAGAAGTTACGGTTACATATTGTGTTGTTGCAACGGTATAAGCATTTGTATTTGTTGGGGAAGTTGGTGTAAATCTTCTACCATCTTGGTTTGCTGTCCAAACGGAATTGTTTCTTCCTGCAGTAATTGTTGCAGTTGCTCCAGAAGGGCTATTAACACCTTGTATTGCCAATCCGCCATTCCAGCTACAAGCTGGCTTTTGACCAATCATCATGTCAACTTTATTTGTTGTTTCATAAAAAATCAAAGCACCATAATAGCATGTATTGGCGCATTGAAATGCATTTACGCTTTCGTATAAGACAACAAACATTCTATTCGGTGCTGTTCCAATTGTTTGGTACTTAATAGGTCCTATTGGTGGCGCAGAAGGATTAATGTCCGAATAAAACAGCATTGCTGAATTTCGCGTAGCAGTTAAATTCCCACTTGGAAGTGTTCCCTGTCCTGTAAGATTCCATGGACAACCGCCATTCGCAAATCCAGTATTGAAACTTACCAATCCATTGGAGCCAATAACACATTGCGAGTAATTTGTTCCGTAGAAATTGAAATTGAATCCAACTGGAATAACTCCAGACCATGAATCATCCCACAATTGCGGAATAGTTGTTGGGTTATTTAGTACAATTCCGTTCGACACAGTTCCACCTGTTGGTCCGCAATTGGTAATCTGAACCGTTTGTCCTTGACATACAGTTGCATCATCACCCAAACAAAGTTGAACTTGCGAGAAGGATTGAAATGAAACTAAAATTGCGCTTATTGTAAATAGAATATTTTTCATTTTTATCTGTAATGTTTGTTTTTAGACGCTCAAATTTAGGCAAAGTTGCTTTATTTACAAGTAAGCAGGATCGAACTATTCTGTTTTACGCTTTAAAAATGACTATATCTATGTTTCCAATGAATATTTTACACTTCTCATCGAGAATAACATTATTTCAGGATTTCAATATTTTCCTTTAAAAAATATTTACATTTGTAAAGAGTTTAAATAAACAGATGAGTAATGGCAAATAATTATCAAGCAGAAATTGATGCGTTCATGGAAAAAGTGAAGGCGACAAATGGTCACGAGAAGGAATTTATTCAAGCGGTGCACGAAGTTGCAGAAGCTGTTATTCCTGTGATTGAAGAAAATCCGAAATACAAAGCGGCTAAGATTTTAGACCGTATGGTAGAGCCGGAAAGAACAATCATCTTCCGTGTTCCATGGTTGGATGATAAAGGAGAAATCCAGGTAAATAGAGGTTACCGCGTGGAATTCAATTCTGCAATCGGACCTTATAAAGGTGGTTTGCGTTTCCATCCTTCTGTGAATTTATCTATTCTTAAATTCTTGGGATTTGAGCAAGTTTTCAAAAATTCTCTTACTACATTGCCAATGGGCGGTGGAAAAGGTGGTTCTGATTTCGATCCAAAAGGAAAATCAGATAACGAAGTAATGAAATTTTGTCAATCTTTCATGACGGAACTTTCTCGTCATATCGGAGCGGATACGGATGTTCCAGCTGGTGATATCGGTGTTGGTGGTCGTGAGATTGGTTATATGTTTGGACAATATAAGAGAATTCGTAATGAATTTACAGGTGTATTAACTGGAAAAGCACGCAATTGGGGTGGATCCTTAATTCGTCCAGAAGCAACTGGTTATGGAACGGTATATTTTGCGAAGGAAATGCTTGCTACAAAAGGCGATTCTTTTCAAGGAAAGGTTGT
>JBEDAD010000016.1:0-4045 GCA_041177985.1 Bacteroidota bacterium
GGTCGCATGATTCGATCCATAATAAAAACTACGCGTGCCAAATAGCCAGTTTCCTCCAAAAGTGCAATAAAGAAAAAGAGTAGGGCGATTTGCGGCACAAAAATAACTACGCCACCAATTCCAGGAACAATGCCTTGGCTGATTAAATCGGAGAATAATCCAGCAGGTAGGATTTCAGAAAGCCACCCACTAAAATTAGAGAACGTGGTATCGATAAAATCCATTGGAATGGCAGCAAACGCATAAATGAATTGAAAGATAAGAAGTAAAATACCTGCAAAAATGAGGTATCCAAATATTGGATGCACTAGAATTCTATCTATTTTACGCGTCCTGGATTCTTCTTGGATTGCTGATTTTTGTTCGATTCGATTTATAACGTTACCAATTAAAGTAAAGCGATTGTTTGCTTCCTTTTCTTGGCACAATAAATCATCTACACTGCAGATTTTTGAGTCCGGTAAAAAGGAAACGGGTTTAATTTCATTTGGAACCTCTTGAATGGCGCGAAGTAAGCGCTCTTTTCCAATTCCAATTCTAGCAGTTGTTTCAACTACTTGTGTGCCAGGAAAAACCTCTTGTAGTGCTTCCGTTGAAATTATTTTCCCTTGGTTGTGCGCAATATCCGACATGTTCAAAACCAAAATAATTGGTATTTTCAAATCGTATAATTGCGTAAAAAGGAATAAGTTTCTCTCCAAATTGGACGCATCTACAACTACGATTGCGCAATCTGGGAAATCCATATGTTTTGAATCCGATAAAACGTCGTAAACAACGCGCTCGTCTTTGGATCTTGGATAAATACTGTATGTTCCTGGGAAATCGATTATCGAATGGGAAACGCCACCAATAATTATTTCTCCGTACTTCTTTTCTACCGTTACACCAGGAAAATTCCCTACCTGCTGCCGAAGTCCGGTCAACAGATTAAACACGGAACTTTTTCCGGTATTGGGATTTCCTAAAAGTGCAATTTTCATGTATTCTAAATAATTCGTTTGCCAGTTTTAAAACAATATAGCAATTTATGTTTGAAATCGAGCAGCAAACTTAGTTTGAAACCAACACAAACGCAGGTATAAGATTTCTTTTATATTTCCTCTACTTCAATCAGTTTTGCTTCATCTAAGCGCAAAGATAAAACATAGCCTTGCACGTCAATCGCAATTGGATCGCCAAAAGGTGCTTTAAAAAGTATGCATATTTCTTTTCCAACAACCAAGCCCATTTCCAATAGCTTAGGTTTCAATGTTGATTCCTGAATGTGAGAAACCTTGACATGTTTTCCAGAAATAATTGTTGAAAGCAACTTGCTCATAGTTAATTTATTCCCGTAAAATTAGTGCTTTAATACCTATTTCGGCGTACCACTTTTAAGGTATTCTTTCCTGTAAAACCAATTTCCTTCTGTCATTTATTTTTCAGTACCAATCTTGCCGTTTGTCTGGTTTTTTGGGTAACGAGAATTTCTTTTCCTTCTGAAACCCGATGGAGCGTTTCTTGATCAAAATGGCGAATGGTTACTAATTCCAATCCTTCGTTGTAGCGAACTTCGTATGTATCCTTAAAGGTTTCGACAATCTGCAAAGGATCAATTTTTTCAAGATCTACAAGAATTGAAAAATTAACAGCGGAATTTTGCATGAGATTAATCTTGGCATTCACTTGCGCTAATCGATTAAAAATATCGCTTAAATGTTCTTCTACTATGAAGGAAAAATCTTTTGTAGTGAAAGAAAAAAGTACTTGATTCAATTTAAAAATGAACGATGGAACCAAGTGGTCATTTTCTGTGGATGCTTGAATGATAGTGCCTTCCGCTGTTGGATCCAAGAAGGATTTTACATATAATGAAATGCCTTTATTCTGCAATGGCTGAATCGTTTTTGGATGAATCACCGAAGCGCCATAATACGAAAGTTCTATCGCTTCTTTGAAGGAAATACGATCTAATTTCACGGTATTATCAAACCATTTTGGATCGGCATTTAACATTCCTGGAACATCTTTCCAAATGGTAACACTTTCTGCGTTGGTGCAGTAGGCAAAAATTCCAGCGGAATAATCGGAGCCCTCTCGTCCCAATGTTGTCGTTAGTCCCTCTGGCGAATGACCGATAAATCCCTGCGTTACTTGTATTGCAAATTTTTCAAAGTTTGGTAAAAATAAATTTCTTATTAGTTCCTCTGATTTTTTCCAATCTACACTCCCTTCCTGGAATTGGTTATTGGTGCGGATTAAGTTCCGCGCATCTGCAAATACAGCAGAATGGCCACTTTCCAATAAATAGGCGCTTAAAATTTTGGAAGAAATAACTTCTCCTAGAGAGACGATTTGATCGTATTCTAAACTGTAATTATCTGACAATTCGCGATTGAACTGCGTGCGCAATTCGTCAAATATTCCGCTAATTTCGGCGGTTATTTCTTGTTTGTGTTCCGTAAATAATCCTTCTATAATTTCTTGGTGAAATACCTGCGATTCCTTCACTAAACGCAAGAAAAGTGCTTCATTTCTAGAAAAAAGAGCATGAACTACTTCTTCTAGTTTATTGGTAGTTTTCCCCATTGCGGAAACAATTACCGTAAGTTTTTGTCCCTCAAATAAGGATAGAATATTGGAAACATTTTTTACAGCACTGGCATCTTTCACAGAGGCACCGCCAAATTTAAAAACTTTCATTGCATGTAATTTTGGATAAAAGTAGGAATTTTGAGACAGGAAAAAGGCAGAATAAGTAAAGTTTACACGATTTTCAGCACCAGAATAAGCAAATTTAACTCAATCGATCTGTTAATATGCGCATTTCGATTACTGGGGAGATCTTTTCGTAAAGAATATTATAAACGGCTTCCACAATTGGCATTTCAACTTGAAATTTTTTGTTGATTTCCATAACACATTTAGTAGCATAATACCCTTCGGCAATCATGTCCATTTCCAATTGTGCGGTTTTTACAGAATAGCCTTTTCCAATCATAAAACCAAAAGTTCTGTTGCGTGAAAATTTTGAATAGGCTGTAACAAGCAAATCGCCAAGGTAAGCGCTTGATTTTACGTCTCGGTGAATTGGACTTACTTCGTCGATAAAATTTTCAATTTCTTGAATTGCATTGGAAATTAAAACTGCCTGAAAATTATCTCCATAGCCTAAACCAGAACAAATACCAGAAGCCAAAGCATACACGTTTTTCAGTACTGCAGAAAGTTCGGTTCCAAAAAGATCATCTGAAACAGTTGTTTTAATGTAACGGCAAGCTAAATACTCCGCCATTTCTTCCGCCATTTCTTCGTTTTGTCCCGCAATCGTAAGATACGACAAGCGTTCCAACGCTACTTCCTCTGCATGACAAGGCCCACAAATGATTCCGATGTTATCGTAAGGTGTACCGAAGGTTTTATGAATGAAACGCGCCGGAATAGCGTTGTACTCGGGTATGATACCTTTTACGGCAGAAAAAATCACTTTCCCTTCCATTATTTCGGCAGGAAAACCTTCAAATATTTTTGTCAAAAAAGCAGAAGGTGTTGCAATTATCACAATATCAGCAGGCTGGATGATTTCAATTAAATCTGTGCTAACGTTAATCTTATCTAGATCAAATTCAACGGATTGCAAATAGTTCGGATTGTGTCGGTAACGCAAAATATGCTCAACTGCCATATCATTTCGCATCCACCAATTGACAGAGGAAAGGTTGTTGCATAAAATTTTAACCAAAGCTGTTGCCCAACTTCCACCACCGATTACAGCTATTTTTTTCGACTCATCCATTTTCCTGTGCACCGTAAAAGTACCAAATTATTTCAATACGGCGACAATACGCCAACAAACACGCAAGGGGAACTAAATTGGAACCAATTCGATTTTTGATTGGTTAAAGAAAAAAGAACGCTTATTTCTCGCGGCAACGCTCCGTTATATTTTGCTTTGTTTTACTGATAATTATCAGGAAATTTTCTATTTAAACTCATTTAATCCTTGCCCAAAAGGGTGGATCTTTGTCTAATAATTCCAAATTTTTAAACGATGAGCACAAAT
>JBEDAD010000017.1:0-4047 GCA_041177985.1 Bacteroidota bacterium
GCTCGGTCATATGCATTTTTAATGTTATCTGGTTCGTTGAGCATAAAACCAGAGGATGTATTTTTGGATTGCTCAATTAGGTTTTGCACCATAAATACGAGACTTGAACTACCTTGTTCTAGATAATTTGGCAACAATGCAAGAATTACTTGCTCCGTTGGATTACCAATTTTGGAAGTGTAAATTTGCGTGAAGGCCCTCTGGTAAATTCCAAGTAACGGAATTAAATGTTTGCTCCGCTCAGAACTTGTTGTGCCACTGCTTAGGAAGGTTGCTTCGAAATCTGTGAAATTAGACTGTGTCACTAAATGCGTCTTAAAAAAAGAAATTGGGAGAAATGGTATTTCGTTAATACTTTTGGGATGATTTCGATTTAGATTTTCTACAAAACCCCTATAGACAGCGCAATTTTCAAGCTGAAATTCGTAAACTTTTAATGCTGTTTTCGTGAATTCTTCGTTCGAATCAATTGAAAATATTTCATCCTCTAGATTCATAAATTTGGTTGGAGGAAATGTTAAAATAATTAATAAAGCATACCAGCCAATACTGCTGTCGACATGCAAGCCAATGTTCCGCCAAGTAAAGCAAGCATGCCATATTTAGCAAGAATTGATTTTTTTTCTGGAACTAGAATGCCAATACCACCAACTTGAATTCCAATGGAAGCGACATTTGCAAAACCACACAGTACATAAGTACTCATGATAATTGTCTTTTGCGATAATTCATCTTGAATCATTCCCAAATGCGGATATGCAATAAATTCGTTTAGGATTGTTTTTTCACCTAAAAGTTGTCCGAAGTACATGCAATCTTGCCATTCAACACCAAGTAACCAGGAAAAAGGGGATAGCAAATAGCCGGAAATACTTTCAAAACTAAGCGAAGTATACATACCACCAGAAACAATGATGCCGTTTAAAGATGTCCAATCGCCTATTTTTCCAAGGAAATAATTACAGAACGCAATTAAACTGATAAAAACGATCAGCATAGCACCTACATTTACAGCAAGTTTCAAACCATCTGTCGTTCCATTTGTAATTGCTTCCAAAGCATTTACGCCAATTTTATCCTTTGAAACCTCTAAGTTTTCATCAATTTTTTCCGTTTCAGGAACGAGCATTTTAGCGAAAACGATAGCAGCTGGTGCGGACATGATAGAAGCCGTAAGCAAATGCTTTGCATAAAACAATTCTTTTGCAGCATCTCCTTCACCCAATATACCAATTACTGCAGCCAAAACACCTCCTGCAATTGTCGCCATTCCGCCAACCATTAAACAAAGTATTTCTGATTTTGTCATTTGGGCAAGATATGGTTTTACCAAAAGTGGCGCTTCCGTTTGGCCTATAAAAATATTTGCAGCTGCGGCAACACTTTCTGCCCCAGAAATTCCTAATACACGTTTCATTACCCAAGCCATGCCTTTTACAACGAACTGAAGAATTCCGAAGTAATACAACAAACTGGAAAGTGCCGAAAAGAAGATAACAGATGGTAGAATCCAAAACGCGAAGTTTTTCATCATGTTTGGCATCATATCCCCTTGACCGAATAAGAATACTGCTCCATTGTGTGCAAATTCAATTACTCGGGCAAATGCTTTTGCCAAGAAGTCAAATAAACTGGAAATTAATGGTACTTTAAGAATTAAAATAGCAAGAATAATTTGCAAGGCAATTCCCTTGAGAACCAAAGGCCAACTGATTGCTTTTCTATTTTTACTAAAAATAAAGGCAACGAAAAGAATCACTAGCATCCCTAGTATGCCTTTTAATATGGACAAAAAAGAAATGGAAGGATTCAAATTGGAGCTTGCTTTGTCGTGGTAGGAAAATTTGGTTCCGTTTTTCAAAAAAGAAATCTTATTGTTCGAGGAGAAAATAAGCACAGCCTTTTCTGAAACTAAAATGGAGTCGTTGAGCTGTTTTGAAAAAATAATTGCTTTGTTTTTGATTTTCCAATTTCCAGAGGGAATCGAGAGAAAAACAGTGTCTGAAGATTTAAATTTTCCGTTTGGAAGTAGTTCCAAGTGAAAGTTTTTTCTACTGTAATTTTTATCTGCGAAAGTGTTCGCCGCAAATGAATGAAAAGTAATAGTAGCCAATAATATACTAAGAAGTACGTTTGTTAATTTCATCTCTTATTTTTGAAGCGAGTTCATAATCTTCATTCTCGATAGCTTCTGAAAGCTGATTTTCTAGTTCTTTAACATTAAAACCTTTTATGTCTCCTTCAAGTAAACTTTCTTCTTCTGATTCAATGGCTTTATCTTCTTCTTTTTCGCTTGATTCATCTAATAATGTTCCAGCAACACTAAGTATGTGCTCATAAGTAAATATTGGACAATTGAAACGAACTGCAATAGCAATAGCATCTGAAGTACGTGAATCAATTTCTGTAATTTGTCCTTCTCGCTCACAAATAAGTTTGGAAAAAAACACACCATTTTCCAAATTGTAAATAATTATTTCTTTTACATCGATAGAAAAAGCTTGCGCAAAATTTTTGAATAAGTCATGCGTTAAGGGACGACTTGGAGTCATCTTTTCTAATTCAATAGCAATAGCCTGCGCTTCGAAACCTCCAATTATTATTGGAAGTTGCCGTTTTCCTCCAGCCTCATCCAAAAACAATGCATAAGCACCAGTTTGGGTTTGACTGTAGGATAACCCTGATATATCGAGTTTTATTTTATTCATTTTTACTTTTCATCCGTCAAATTAGTGTTTCCAATAAAGTGACATTAATGTAAAAATAACACTTCTAAAGTTAATTAGTGACTTGTAGCATGGAATTTTTTTACAGCTTCTGTCAATCGCGGTAAAACTTCGAATGCGTCCCCAACGATTCCATAGTCCGCCGCTTTAAAAAATGGCGCTTCCGCATCTGTATTAATTACAACAATAACTTTTGAACCATTTACGCCTGCCAAATGCTGAATCGCACCAGAAATTCCTATTGCAATATACAAGTTTGGACGAATTGCCACACCTGTTTGGCCCACATGTTCGTGGTGTGGTCGCCATCCAATATCTGCAACTGGACGCGAACAAGCAGTAGCTGCACCCAACTCATTTGCCAATGCCTCTACAAGATTCCAGTTTTCTGGTGCTTTCATTCCGCGTCCCGCTGAAACTACTAATTCAGCTTCTGGAAGTGGAATCTCACCTTCTGGTTTTTTTGTGTCAATAACTTTGATACTTGGCGAACCAATATTTCCATCAAATTCTTCTACAGCACAATCTGACCCTGTAATTTCTGGTTGAATACTATTTGGAAGAACCGAAATAATTTTTTTTGATGAATGAACATGAACCGACCCAAACGCTTTACCTGAAAAGACATTGACTTTAACGTTACCGTCACTTGAAGGAACATCAATTGCTCCAGAGATTAATCCAGCATTTAATCGTACAGATAATCTAGGCGCAACCGCTTTTGCAGTGATATCCTGCGAGAAAACAATCGTCGTTGCGCTGGTGTTTTCAGCAGCCGAAGCAATTAATCGCGTTATTTGTTGTGCATCATCATTTTGTAAAGATCGATCAACCAATACTTTTGTTGCTCCATATTTCCCCAGAGATGATAGGGTGGAAGTATCTGCCGAACCAGAAGTAATTACTGTGACATTTTCACCAATCTTCTTTCCGTAAGTAACTACTTCCAAAGCTGATTTGTGAATACCTCCATTGCTATTTATGTATACTAAAATTGACATATTTTAAATTTTATAGTTTAGAAATAAGTTCTGTTATTTAAAACTCAAATACTTTCTAATTATTAAATAACTTTTGCTTCATTGTGCAACAATTCAACCAATTCATCCATATTCATTGGATCAATCATTTTACACGCTGTTTTAGAATTTGGAATCGAATAAGTAACATAGGAAGTTAATGGTTCGATAGCAACAGGGGCAATAATTTGAAGCGGTTTTGTTCTAGCAGCCATAATCCCACGCATATTTGGAATACGTTGTTCAGCCATTCCTTTTGCGCATGAAACAACTGCAGGTAGAGTTACTTCTTCAATTTGAAG
>JBEDAD010000018.1:0-6360 GCA_041177985.1 Bacteroidota bacterium
GTAATTCGGTTTTTCATGATGCAAGCGCATTACCGAAGTAATTTAGACTTCACACAAGATGCTTTAAATGCTGCGGAAAAAGGATTTTCGCGATTAACAGATGCACTTCATTTAGTAGAAAAATTAAATACTTCAGCCCAATCAAGTTTCAATGTTCAAGAATTGGTTGCTTCATTTTATACTGCAATGGATGATGATTTCAATGCGCCAATTCTAATCGCCAATATTTTCGAGGCCGTTAAACGGATTAATTTAATAAACGATGGTAATGAAACAATTACCGTAGAGGATTTAGAACTACTTTCCGTAGAGATGAAAAAGTTCCTGTTTGATGTCTTAGCATTGCAAATCGGCAGTGTAAATAACGACTCCAAACTTTCACCTGTAATGGATTTAGTACTCGAATTGCGGCAAGAAGCAAGAGAAAAGAAAGATTGGCCAACTTCCGACAAAATTCGAGACGGACTAGCTGCTGCTGGAATTGTGGTAAAGGATGGGAAAGAAGGAACTAGTTGGAGTTAAAACTTTGTGCTATAAAACCCTCACTTCCTTAAACTTTCAGTTAAGAATTCAGAAAACAGATTTCACATGGTAAGTGATAAAGAATTTATGCTAAACAGTTTTAAATCTCTAAAATAATATACTTTTAGTGAATCAATTCACCAATTTAGCTTACTTTTGGTGAATTGAAAGGGAAATTATGATTCAACGCACACTAAAAAACACCTTGTCAGAAAAGCTTTTTAAGGGAAAAACACTTCTACTAATTGGTCCTAGGCAAGTTGGAAAGACAACTTTAATACAGGAAATACTTACAGGGCTTGACTTCTTGTTTTTAAATGGAGATGATCCGTTGGTGCGGACGTTGCTAACCAATCCAACTAGTAAAGAAATTGAAGCAATAATCGGCAAAAACAAGCTTATTTTTATAGATGAGGCGCAACGAATTGAAAACATTGGTCTAACCGCAAAAATAATTCACGATACATTTAATTCTGTTCAACTAATTCTGAGTGGATCTTCTGCATTTGAGCTAAGAAATAACACCAATGAATCCTTAACAGGAAGAAAATATGAATATTTCCTTTACCCTATATCCTACGAAGAATACGAACAATCGATCGGTTATGTTTCCGCACTTGGAGATTTGAATAATCGTATGATTTATGGTTTTTATCCCGAAGTACTAAATAACCCTGGAACTGAAAGAGAAATATTGAATGAAATTACACAAAGTGTTATGTACAAAGATATTTTGTCTTACGGAAACATAAAAAAGCCTGAAATATTAGAGAAAATTCTCAAAGCTTTAGCATTTCAGGTAGGAAGCGAAGTAAGTTTTAACGAAATTGCACAGCTAACTGGTGTAGACAAAAATACGGTTTCTTCTTACATTCATTTACTCGAATTATCTTACGTAATCTTTCCACTGACCACCTTTAGTAGAAATCTTCGAAATGAAATTAAGACAAATCGAAAATACTATTTCTACGACAATGGGGTTCGAAATGCATTAATACAAAACTTTAATCCTCTAGACCTTAGAAACGATGTAGGTTTACTTTGGGAGAACTTCCTACTTTCAGAGCGAAAAAAGAGAAATGAATACTACAATCAATTTGTTACCGGCTACTTTTGGCGCACAAAACAGCAGCAAGAAATTGATTACATAGAAGATATTAATGGAACTATTACAGGTTTTGAATTCAAATGGAACCCAAAAGCGAAATTTAAAATTCCGAGTGCATTCACGCAAGCATATACTGCAGAAGTTAAAGTTGTCAGCCAAAATAATTTCAGAGATTTTGTTTTTTATAATTCTTGAGAAATAATATTACTTCAAACAAAAAAATCAAATAGCTTTGTATTGCTCACTCATAAAGTAGCTCCTCAAATAATCCGAAAAAAAAATCGAATATGATTTCAAAAGATATACCAAAAAAACTCTTTCTCCTAGATGCATACGCACTTATCTACAGAGCATATTTTGCTTTTGCAAAAAATCCACGTGTAAACTCCAAAGGGCAAAATACCTCCGCAGCTTTTGGTTTTACAAATGTTTTAATTGACGTTATTAAAAACGAAAAACCGACACATTTAGCGGTAGTTTTCGATCCTCCTGGTGGTTCGACGCAACGCCAAGCAGATTTTGAAGCCTACAAAGCGCACCGAGAAGAAATGCCAGAAGATATTCGCTCCATGATTCAGCCCATAAAGAAAATCGTAGAAGCATTCAATGTGCCTTTGTTAGAAGTGAATGGTTTTGAGGCGGATGACGTTATTGGTACGATGGCGAAAATTGCAGAACGAAAAGGCTACACAACTTACATGATGACGCCCGACAAAGATTACGCGCAGTTGGTTTCTGAAAATATATTCATGTTCAAACCAGGACGTGGTGGAAATCCGCCAGAAATTTTGGGTGTACCAGAAGTATGTGAAAAATTCGAAGTAGAAAACCCGTTGCAGGTGATTGATATTTTAGGTTTATGGGGCGATGCTGCAGATAATATCCCAGGAATCCCAGGAATTGGTGAGAAAACTGCCAAACTTCTAATCAAAAAATACGGTTCAATGGAAGCGATTTTTGAAAACGTAGAAGATTTAAAAGGGAAGCAAAAGGAAAATGTTATCAATTTTGAGGAACAAGGACGCATTTCAAAAAATTTAGCAACAATTATTATTGATTTAGAAGTGGAATTCAACGAAGACCATTTGGTAATGTGCCCGGTTGATACAGAAAAAGTCAAAGATATATTTACAGAATTAGAGTTTCGAAATCTTGCAAGACGTGTTATCGGAGAAGATATCGTTGTAACGGCTCATCCGACTGCAAATAGCGGAGATTCAGCGCAATTAGATCTTTTTGGAATGCAAAGCATGATCGTGGACCATGACCCAATTCCAACTTCTGAATATAAAACAATTGCCACGGAAAAACCAAGTTACCACTTGATTACAAAACCGGAAGAACGCAAAGAATTGATGGAAATTCTGATGAAACAGGAACAAGTTTGCTTTGATACAGAAACAACAAGTATCGATGCCTTGCACGCTGATTTGGTTGGGATTTCCTTCTCCTACAAAGCTCGGGAAGCATTTTACGTTGCTATTCCCGAAGATTTTGAGCAGGCGAAAGCGATTGTAGAAGACTTTAAACCATTTTTTGAATCTACAAAAATTGAGAAAATTGCCCACAACATAAAATACGATCTAAAAGTATTGAACCGCTATTCCATTTTTGTTGCATTTCCGCTGTTCGACACAATGGTTGCCCATTATTTGATAAATCCGGAATCGAAACAAAGCATGGATTTTCTAGCAGAATTTTACTTGAATTACAAGCCTGTTTCCATCGAAACTTTACTCGGTAAAAAAGGAAAGAACCAAGGGAATATGCGCGACTTAAAACCGGAAGAAATTTCCGATTATGCTTGCGAAGATGCGGATATTACCTTCCAATTAAAACAATTATTTGAGCCGCAAATTCAAAAAGAACATTTGAAAGAATTGTTCTATGAAATGGAAATGCCGCTTGTAGAAGTTTTGAAAGACATGGAAGAAGAAGGTATTGCTATTGACGTAAAAGCACTGGTTGCATATTCCAAGCAAATGGAAATCACGCTGACAGAATTGGAAAAAAACATCAAAGAACTGGCTGGAATGGACTTCAATGTAGATTCACCAAAACAATTAGGAGATGTTTTATTCGACGTGTTAAAAATTTCTGCAAAAGCGAAAAAGACTAAAACTGGACAGTACGCCACATCGGAAGATATTTTACAAAAACATGAAAAAGACCATCCGATTATCCCAATGATTTTGGAATACCGACAGCTACGAAAATTGAAGAGTACGTACGTAGATCCGCTACCAACATTAACCGACAAAATAGATGGTAGAATTCATACCAACTACATGCAAACGGTCACAGCAACAGGAAGATTGAGTTCCAATAATCCAAACCTTCAAAACATTCCAATTCGAACGGATAATGGAAAAGAAATACGCAAAGCATTCGTTCCACGAAATTCAGATTTTATTCTAATGGCGGCAGATTACTCGCAAATAGAATTGCGAATTATAGCTGCCTTGAGTGGCGACAAAAACATGATTGAAGCCTTTAAAAGCGGACAAGATATTCACAAAGCAACAGCGGCAAAAGTATTTCATGTTCCTTTGGACGAAGTTACACGGGAACAACGAAGTGCTGCGAAGGCGGTAAACTTCGGAATCATTTACGGTCAGTCGGCTTTTGGTTTGGCACAAAATTTAAACATTTCCAGAACGGAAGCAAAAACCATAATCGATTCTTATTTTGAGCAATATTCCACAATAAAATCCTACATGGACGGCACAGTGGCGCAAGCAAGAGAAAAAGGCTATGTCGAAACAATTATGCAACGCCGTCGATATTTGCCAGATATTAATTCCGGAAATGCAGTGGTACGTGGTTTTGCAGAAAGGAATGCCGTAAATGCGCCAATTCAAGGATCCGCAGCGGATATTATAAAAATGGCAATGGTAGAAGTGTATCGCGCCATGAAAAAGCAACCGTTAAAATCCAAAATGATACTGCAAGTGCACGATGAACTTGTGTTCGATATTCACCGTTCCGAAATGGAATCGATGAAAAAATTGGTGGAAGATGCAATGGAACACGCCGTTAAAATGGTTGTTCCGATGGAAGTGGAATTACAATTTGGAGAAAATTGGTTGGACGCGCATTGATAAAATAGATAATATATTAGCTATTTTAATCAATTGTAACTATATTTGGCTAATATATTGTCCTTATGTTAAATTTCACCATTGATAAAGTTCCTACAGATATTGTAAAAGAAATCGCTATAAAAGTTCGTGCTCTAAGAAAGGAAAAGAAATATACGCAACAAGAATTAGCAGAAAGAGCAAATGTCTCTCTGGCGAGTTATAAACGTTTTGAACGAACGGGTCAAATATCTTTTGAATCTTTGGTTCAAATTGCTTTTGTACTTGGAAAAATGCAAGATTTTGAATCTATTTTCAAGTTGAATGAAATGGAAAAAATCGAAAAATTATTTTCTGAAAATAAATCAGGGAAATGACCAAAATTCAAGTGGCTCTAGATTTTGGACAGGAAATGATTCCAGTCGGTACTTTAATAGAGAATCAAAACAAGGTCTTTTTTAAATATGAAGACAGCTTTTTGAACTTACAATTGGACCTTTCCCCATTCAAGTTGAAAAAAACCTCTGAAATTGTGGAATGCCCTGCCGAACCATTTGATGGAATTAGTGGTTTATTTAATGATTCTCTCCCGGATGGATGGGGTAGACTTTTATTAGACAGGAAATTAATTGAAAGTGGTAAAAACCCTAAAGAACAATCCGTCTTGGAAAGTCTTTCATTTGTAGGTAAAAATGCACCTGGAGCTTTAATATACTTTCCTGAACAACGTTTCAATTCTCCAAAACAAATTCAAATAGATTTGGACGAAATTAGTTTACAATCTTCTGAACTTTTAAAAAATGGAGAGAATCCCGACATTCTCGATGAACTATATGCATTGGGTGGGAACTCTGTGGGCGCACGTCCTAAAGTGGCTCTAAATTACAATGAACAATCCGATCAATTCCAACAAGATGAAAGAATAAGCAAAAACGGATTTCGACCTTGGATAATTAAATTTTCTGCACTCAATGATTTTCAGGATATGGCAAAAATTGAATATGCCTATTATAAAATGGCCATTCAGTGTGGAATCACTATGAGCCCTTCCAAATTATTTAAGGGAAAAAAGGAAAATTATTATTTTGGAACCCAACGCTTTGATAGAACTGCAACCGATCGTCTACATTTTCATACGGCAAGTGGTTTACTTCACGACAATTTTCGAGTAAGTACAATCGACTACGGACATGTTATGGATGCAGCAAACCGTCTTGAAAACAATTTAGATGCATGTGTAAATATATTTAGATTAGCCGTATTCAACGTGTATGCAAACAACATGGATGACCACAGCAAGAATTGCGCTTTTTTAATGAATAAAGAGGGAGTATGGAAATTTGCACCTGCTTTCGATCTCACTTTTGCTCCAAAGCCTGGTGGGTATCAAAGCATTTCCGTGGCTGGAGTTTACCAGTCCATTCAGGAGGCTGATTTCATTAAATTGGCCGAACATTTTCAAATTGAAAACCCCAAACAACTAATTCTGGAAGTAAAGGAAGTACTATCAACTTGGAATAAGATCGCAGCGGAATTGGATATTATTACAAATGAAAAGAAGCTGATTGATAAAGCGATTCAAAAGAAACTGCTGTTTTAGTCAAGCCAATATATTGGGTAACCGAGTAGACCTATAGTCATTCGACAACA
>JBEDAD010000019.1:0-2607 GCA_041177985.1 Bacteroidota bacterium
CTGATGATTTCGAGCATCACATCCTGACCAATAAATCTACCAATCACAGAAATACTCAAATAAAATAGCGGAACCATAGCGAAAAGCGTATAATATGCTAAAGCAGCTCCATGAAATAATCCATCCCGCTGAAAAAATTCAACAATTGCCTCCTTCAGTAAACCCGGAATTTCAGAAAGACTTAGGCGTTTAGTATTTTTTGTGGATGCGGATTGTTCGGACATGTTCCATGGAATTAAAACTAAATAATACAATTTTTTCGTTGTTCTGTGTTCTAAAGTAATTTTCGTACAACGGTCCTGTGAATAAAAAACGCTCAAATTTTACCGCTACACTATTCGGATCTTCCTCAGAAATATCCGATAGCTGGTATTCATCCGGACGAAACAAGGTGCGTTTACCATTTAAATTTACGGAATTTATTGCACCAAACAATTTTGCTTCTTCGATTCGTTTTGGCTTGTAATAGAAATCGTGTGGTTTTCCTTTTCGCGTAATTGTTCCATTTTTCATCGAATAGATGGTGTCACACAAACTTAAAACTTCAGAACCATCGTGTGAAACGAGCACCAAACTCATGCCGCGAATAGCTTTCAATTGTAGTAAATAATTGGCTATTTTACTGCGTAAACGTCCGTCCAAGTGCACAAACGGCTCATCTAACAATAGTACTTTTGGTTCACACGCTAATGCACGTGCAATTGCCAAACGCTGCTGTTCGCCACCAGATAAGGTAACGGCTTTTTGCGTTCGAACAAGTTCCAATTCCATCAAATTCAATAATTCATCCACGAAGTTGTCGCGTTCTTTTCGGGGTAAATACATTATTTTCTCCCGAATATTTTCCTCCACCGTATGGTAAATATCCAGCTGAAAATCTTGGTTTACCAATTGGATTTCAGGATGACCAGGAACTAATTTTACACTCGGACCAATTACTTTTTTACCATCCAAAGAAACCGTTCCGCTAGTTGGATCGAGCAAACCGCCCATGATTTTCAAAAGCGATGTTTTTCCGGCACCGCTTTTTCCAACAATGCCAATAATTTCACCAGCTCGCAAATGCATCGTTATCGATTCAAGAATTACCCGGTCGAATTTTAGCTGAATGTCGTTTACGTGTAACATTAAAACACCAATGCTTTTGGAAATTCTTTCGAAGCAATATAAATTCCCGGCATCGGATTAGCCATTGGTTCGTAGTCCTTTAAAAAGATGCGTAAGGTGATTTTATCCACTTCTTTGGTTAATTCATGGTTTTCTAAAATACTCATCGAAGCGCCCACATAAGCAGTTGGCGCATCGGAAGATTGGATTTCAAACAAACACATTTTTTCCACCTCGTGGTGAAACGGCGTTCCATCCGGTAATTCTCCCACCAATGGAAATTGCGCGTTTTCATGCAGAATTACTTCCGTAACATCGGAGGTAATGGCCATTTCATCTTCCCATTCATACTTCAAATTATTTTCAGATTCCTGTCCTTCGTGGTGCGCTTCAGCATGTTCCGGTGAGAAATTTTCATTCAATAAATAAACGTGTACTATACATTGCATGGAAAGAGAATTATTCTGTTTGTAGTCATTTTTAAACTAATGAACACAAAAATACACACTTTCCGAAGAGTAATAACAGGAAACAAAAGAGAGAATCCACATCCTTTTGTTACTTTTGAGCTTTTAATTCACCGTTAATCGTAAAACCATTGAAAACCCTGCATATTCACAAACATAAAGTTGATTCCATCTTACGTCGCCATCCATGGATTTTTTCCGGAGCAATTCAAAGCAACACAGATGAATTGAAGGATGGAGAAACCGTTACGGTGGAAGATCACAAAGGTAATTTTCTTGCGCGCGGACATTTTCAGCATGCAACAATTGCGGTGCGCGTTCTTTCCTTTGAAGACACAGAAATTGATGAATCCTTTTTTATAAAGGCAATAGAAAATGCTGTTCAATTGCGGAAAAACTTGAATTTATTAACGGAAACAAATACTATTTGTCGCTTGGTACATGGCGAAGGAGATTCACTTCCCGGTTTAATCGTTGATTTCTACCAAGGAGTTGCAGTTGTTCAATGCCATAGTATTGGTATGTTTACTGCCATTCCTGCGATTGTAGAAGGATTGAAAAAGGCATTTGGAGCAGGATTAACGGCAATTTATTCGAAATCCTCCGATACCTTGCCAAATCGTGCTGATGTGGCGGACGAATACGTTTATGGAACGTGCGAAACACCGCATTTAGCCTTAGAACATGGCGTAAAATTGCACATTGATTGGGTTACAGGACAAAAAACCGGATTTTTTATTGACCAACGCGAAAACAGAAACCTTTTGGGGAAATATTCCCACGGAAAAAAAGTATTGAATACCTTCTGTTATTCCGGTGGATTCAGTTTGCTTGCAATAAAAAATGGCGCTACGCTAGTGCATTCTTTGGATAGTTCCAAAAAAGCAATTTTGCTAACAGAGGAAAATGTCGCTTTGAATGATTTTCAGGAAAAGCACGAGTCAATCGTTGCCGACGCCATGGAATACATGAAAGATTTGCCGGAAGATTACGATATCATTGTGTTGGATCCGCCTGCTTTTGCAAAACACCG
>JBEDAD010000020.1:0-10234 GCA_041177985.1 Bacteroidota bacterium
CCGCTTCCATCATTTTTTAGTGTAATATCATCAATAATCTCGATGCAGGAAGTGAATCCGAAAAGGATAAAAATCATACCGAAATAAGCAAATGTTTTCATAGGTTAAAATTAAGCAATTCCCTCTAATCAAAAACAGTACCAAAAAATATATAAATTTATGGATAGATTACACAGAATACGGAAGATGTAGCACAAAGTGAAATTAAAAATCCAATTCAAGTTTCCCGAATTCTCTGTATATTTGCTAAAATTTTTATCTATATGTCAGATAATTCCCGTATTTCGACTGAAAGAGCTCCAAAACCGGTTGGCTTGTATCCACATGCAAGAAAGGTTGGTAACTTATTGTTTTTGTCAGGAGTTGGTCCGCGCGTTGCAGGATCGGACGCTACTGATTCAGAAGTGCCCGGACTGAAATTGGATAAAAATGGAAATTTTATAGAATTTGATTTTGAGGCGCAGTGCCGCAGTGTATTTGATAACGTTCGAATAATTTTGGAAGCCTCTGGCTCCAGTTGGAATCAATTGGTCGATGTAACTGTGTTTTTGGTAAACATGAAACGCGATTTTCATGCATACAACCGCATTTATGCTGAATATTTCAAGGATAATTTACCGTGTCGCACAACCGTGGAGATTAATTCTCTCCCTACGCCGATTGCAATCGAATTAAAATGTATAGCAACAATTGATTAAAATATGATAGGATTTATTATTCGCTGCATCTTAGCAGCATTGGCACTTTTCTTTAACGTTTTTTTATTTGTAAACGGAAACTGGGGATGGGGAATTACGTTTATTTTCGTTTTGGCGCTTATTGTTTTGTCGTTTTTCCGAAATGAAAATATGATTTTAGCTTTAAATCAAATGCGTGTAGGAAACACGGATAAAGCGAAGAAGCATATTAACAAGATTACGCATCCAAATTTGTTGCCACGAAAGCAACATGCGTATGTATTGTTTTTACAAGCAGTTATGAATACCCAGGAGTTTGGTTTTGCGAAGAGTGAGCAATATTTGCGTAAGGCAATTGGTTTGGGCTTGCGAACTGGACAAGACAATGCTGTTGCACGAATGCATTTAGCTGGAATTTGCGCTCAAACGGGACGAAAGAGCGAAGCTGAAAAATTATTAGCAGAAGCTAAAAAATTAGATACTGGTGGAATGATGAAGGATCAAATCAATCAGATGTTGAACCAAATGAAAATGGCTCCTTCCAAAAATCAGATGCGAATGGCGCAAATGATGGGGGGACGCAAAAAAACACCACGCTCTCGTTAATGGTTAGCAAAGAGGAAGATCGAATTTATACGCAGCCTTGGAAAGATTATGAATTATTGGATGCTGGCGGAGGAAAAAAACTCGAGCGTTGGGGTTCAATAATTACTATTCGACCAGAAGTTCAGGCATATTTCAAGACTGAAAAAACATTCAAAGAATGGGAGCAACTTGCACATTGGGAATTTGTTGTAAAAAATAACCAATCGGGGGCTTGGAAAGCCCTTAAAAAAGAGGTTCCAAAAATCTGGTCAATTGCGTATAATTCTTTGAATTTTCAGTTGGAGCTAACAAAATTCAAGCACGTTGGTTTGTTTCCTGAGCAACGTACAAACTGGGATTTTTTACTTAAGAACCTGCAGCCAGAAGATAAGTTTCTAAATTTATTCGCCTATACTGGAGCGGCATCGTGCGCTGCGAAATCTGCTAAATCGGAAGTTTTGCACGTGGACTCCGTGAAACAACTTGTAACTTGGGCTCGAAAAAACATGGATGCATCTGGTCTCGAAGATATAAAATGGGTTGTGGAAGACGCGCTTAAATTTGCCGAAAGAGAAAAAAAACGCGGAAATAAATACCAAGGCATTTTGATGGATCCTCCTGCATGGGGAATTGGAGCGAAAGGGGAGAAGTGGAAATTGGAGGATAAAATCGATGAATTATTAGCTACTGCCTCCACATTACTTGCTCGAAATGGATTTTTAGTAATGAATACCTACACGCCAACTATAGATTTTAGAACAATAGAACGGTTAGCCAGAAAACACTTTCCAAAGAAAAAGTGGGAAGTCAAGGAATTATGGATGAAAACAACAAGCGGGAAGGATTTGTATTTTGGGAATTTATTGCGCGTCACTTAATTGATGTCAAAGTGTTCTAAAATTTTATCCGCCAATACATTACTCAGCTTAAAGTAACTTTCGGCTGTCCATCCGCCAACATGTGGTGTGAGAATCACATTATCAGAAGCGATTAAATACTTTAGGTCTTCTGGCATTTTCTCCTCTTTAAATGCTTCGAAACTGGTTTTTTCATATTCTAACACATCTAATCCTGCAGCAATGACTTTTCCTTGTTGCATTGCTTTAACTAAGGCAGATGTTTCAATTATTTTCCCTCTGGAAAGGTTTAATACGTATACAGCTCTTTGCAATTGTGAGAAAAATAATTCATTTGCCATGAAAAGAGTTTCAGGATTTTGTGGAATATGAAAACTGATAACGTCTGCATTTTCCATTATTGCGTTAAGGGTACATTCCATTACAAAATGATCCCCAAAATTCTGTTTGTATTTGTCGTAGGCAAGAATTTTCACATCAAATCCTCGAAGTTTTTTAGCGAATGCTTTTCCATTGTTTCCAAATCCAATGATTCCGACGGTTTTGCCATCCAGTTCGTTGCCGCGATTCCCTTCTCGATCCCATTTCCCGGTTCGCACTTCCCGGTCTGCCGTATGTAATTTATTCAGCAGAGCGAGTAACATGCCAAGCGCATGCTCTCCAACTGCGTTTCTATTTCCTTCGGGAGCGTTGAAAAGAACGATATTTCTGCTCGCGCAGTAGAGTTCATCAATATTTTCCATTCCGGCACCAGATCGAGCAATGAATTTTAGGTTTGTAGCATCTTTCAAAAAAGCTTCATTTAGCGTAAATCTTGAGCGAATCACTATTCCGTCGGCTAGTTCAATTGCACGCTTGCAATCGCCCTCAGAAAGCATGTATGCATCAATACATGCATAGCCTTTGGCTATTAATCTTTCTTTAAGTATTGGATGTACGGAGTCTAGAAATATAACTTTCATTTTAAAACTTAACAAGGCTTAATTTCAAATATACCAAAAAGGAAGGATAGAAACGAAAAAGGATGCCCAATTAGACATCCTTTTTCGTGTAAATTTTTGCTTGAATAGTTATTTCACTAATGGTTAAACGATTAATTTAATTTCAAAATCCAAATTTTGTCGAATTTCCCATTAAACTTTTGTTTTTCAGCATCTACTTCAGATTTGTTTGTAGAATAAAAAACGTAAACGTTCCGAACATTATTTGTTGTATTTAAAAGTATTGCAGAATTACTTGCTCCTTCATTTATCGCTTTGTATTTGAAATTCTTTGCGTTTTGTTCAACACTAAAAGAACCAACGATCAAATAAAAACCTGCTGCAGGAATCTGATCGTTCTCGTCTCTGTATTGCGCAGCGTCCCCAGATTTATATTTCCCATCGGTTGGCTTTTGATTGATGACTTCTGGAGTTGTTATTACTTGTGTTTGTGTAGAAATATCGGCCTTCGTTTTTAATTCTTCCTTAACCTTTTCTATTTCCTTTGAAAATTGTTCATTTTCAGCTTTAATGCGATCCAATTCTGCAGTTATAGAATCTTGTTTCTCTTCCAAACTAAGAATGACATCTTCTCTATTTTGTTTATCCTCTTCCAAATCCTCAACACGGATATTCATTTCATCGTTCCACTGTTTTTGTTTTTTCAGATTTTCTCCAAATTTATAACCTAGAATAAACTCAGATGAGAATTTACTGTAAGCATTTACTTGAGATAAAATAAAATCATGTGCATAACCAAAAGTGAAGCTTTTATGTCTGATTCCAGCACTAACGGCAACTGCATAAGAATTATGATAAGTAATACCAATCCAACCCATTTTTTTACTGTCTAAAACAGCGCTGAGATCATATTGAATTGGTGTTCCTTTTGCTGCGCGAACCATTACCATAGGATAAAGCGTTACACCATTGGATTCGTTTAGAACAAAGTCATATTTTACTGTTGAACGTATATGTCTTTGGTTATTGATTGAAAATTGTTTACCCGTTGAAGAATTGAAAGTTGGTTGGCTATTCACCAATTGCGGCAAAGCAAATCCAAATTGAAATTTATCTAAATTTAATGCCATACCAAAATCCAAGTTAAAAACAGTCTGACTTTGACGCGGTCCAAAAAGTATTTGATCATTTTGGTCAACAACTTGCGCTTTCTCAAAATCAATTCTATTGTTCTGAAGTCCCATTGCTAAACCAAAACGCAAATTGCTTTTCTCATTGAACTTAACTCTATATGCATAATTTGCCATGAAGCTTGTTCGTGCAAGTATATCCGTAACATCATTTAGAATGGTTAAGCCAACACCATTTTTGCCATCTCCAATTTGATTATCAACGGAAAAGTAGCTTGTTTGCGGTCCGCCTTGTACGCCAACATATTGACTTCTATGCGATAAAAATGCTTGTCCATAATCAGACATTCCAGTCATTGCTGGGTTTATCGTTAACATATTTGCATGGTATTGGCTACTAAATGGCACTTGTTGAGCGCTCACTGTCGTTAAACTAATAGTTAAGCAAATGCCTAGAATAAGTTTTAGTATGTTCATATTTCTTTCTAATTTGAATTATTTTGTACTGCGAAGAATGGAAACTGCTCCTTTGTAAATTTTATCGGAACCAACTATTTCTAAATGGTAGTAATAGGTTGCCTCAGGAAGAGGATTGCCATCGTACGTTCCATCCCATGTATTATCATAATTAGTGTTACTATATACTTCCAAACCTTCTCTATTTATGACGGTAACTTTTGAATTTGGAAATAATTTAATATCTGGGATTTCCCAAAAATCATTCGATCCATCGTCATTTGGTGAGAATAAATTCGGAACAAATAATGTGAAGTCCGTATTTACAGTAACTAGAATAGTATCTTGATCAAAGCATCCTAATACATTTGAAGCGGTTAAAATGTATTCGGTTGTTGCGATTGGCGTTGCGATAGGATTATTGATTGTTGAATCGCTCAATCCAGACGTTGGTGACCAATTCCATCCTGTTATTGCCGTTCCAGTTGCTTCCAATTGAACTGACTGACCAAGATTGATTGTAACGTCCTGTCCTGCAAAAGCATTCAACGAAGGATTTGCTCCAAAATCATCAACATTCAATGTAAAGAAAGCAACATCCGTTAATGGCACAGCACATAGTGTAGATGAAACAACGAGTGAAAATAAAACAACGGATCCTGTATCTTGTGGTGAAATAGTATAAATCGGAGATAAAAGTGTATTATCATTCAAACTACCGAAACCATTTTGCGACCAAGAAATTGTTCCATTAGAAGCTTGCGTACCAACAATATTCACTGCCGTTCCGTTTACACAGATATTTGCACTTCCGCCAGCTTCTGCAATTGGGTTAGGCACAACAATTATGGAATAATTTCCTTCTATAGTTGCTGGTGCGCAAACATTATTACTTGTAACAACATAATTTAACATTACTGTATTCCCATTGTCAGTATTCGCAGGGGTATAAGTAGGCGCTGCAGTGGTTGTATTTGTTAATAGTCCTGCGCCATCGTGTGACCAGCTAAAAACACCGTTTGTTGCAGTGAATCCAGGAATAACAAGAATATCATTTGTACAAATTGTAGAGGTTGTATTCAAAGCAGCAACGGTAGGTAATAAATTTACCGTTAAGGCAACTACTGTGGAAGTACTTGAACAGTTCCCAGCAGAAACAATTCTTCGGTAGAAGTTAGCTGTACCAGTTTGATGTGTATTTGAATAGGAAGATTGATTATTAACTCCGACTGCTGATGTCCAAGGTCCAGAAACTGTTGGAGCTTGTTGCCATAGGTAGGTGTAACTTGCATTGTTACTTGTTAAACTACTACCAATAAAAGAAAAATCGGAACCTTCACATATTGTTGTGTTAGAACCTGCAGTGTTTCCTGTAATTGTTGGAATGACAGTAATGTTCCCAACAACTAAACTTGATCCGCAGTTATTGCTGCTTTGCAAGGTGTAGCTAAAAGTTCCAGCTGTCGTTGGTGTACCGTAAATGGTAAATGTATTAGGTACACCAGGCGTATAAAAACTTAATATTCCCGTTGGTAAGTCATTTATCGTTACTGGACCTCCAACTTCATATTGAATTTGCACAATTGCATTATTGACACAAACCAATTGATCATTTGAATACGCTGCAGAGGATAAATCTATAAATGAATTTTGAATTTGTATGCTGCCATTTTCAACTGCTTGAGTACAACTACTTCCAGTTGTGGTAACCGTATAGGTATACGTTCCAGTTACAGATGAATTTCCTGTTATAGTGACAATATTACCAGCCACACTGTAGTTTAATCCAGCAGGTAGTCCTGTTACATTGGCGCCTGTTGCATCTCCAACAATTGTATAATTGATTGGATCAATATTTGAATTCACACAAACAACTTGATTGTTTGTTCCTGAAGTTTGCAGTGCAAGAGATGGCGTAATTTCAATAATCAAAGTTCCGGTTACAACTGCTGAATCACAAGTGCCACCGGATGATGTTACCGTATAATTAAAAGTTCCAGTTGTTGCAGTATTTCCCGTAATACTAAATATACCAGCAGTTAAAGCACCACTAATTCCAGCGGGTAAACCAATTACTGTTGCACCAGTTCCTGTTCCACCAATTAAATAATCAATTGGAGTAATTGCTGCATTTTCGCAAACAGTTTGATTGTCAGTTCCTGCAACTTGAAGAAGTAAAGTTGTTGCTGGAGTTACGTCAATTATTCCTGAAAGAGAAACTGTCGGACAAGCAGCCCCAACAGTAGTAATTGTATAGTTAAAGATACCGAACTCACTTGGTTCTCCTGTAATAGAATCCAAACCAGCAGCTACCCCGTTTACCAGTCCAAGTGGTAATCCAGAAACCGTTGCGGAAGATGCTCCTCCTCCAATGGTATAACCAATAGTTGTCAAAGGACTATTTTCGCACACAATTTGATTGTCTGTTCCAACAGCAGTAACTAAAGCAACGGTATGTGGCGCTTCAACTGTAATTGTACCAATTGCAGTATCCGGCAAACAAACCCCACCAATTGTAATTATTGTGTAATTAAAAACACCAGTTTGTGTAGCTGTACCAGAAATGGAAAAAACACCTGCTGTTGTCGCACCACTCAAACCTGTTGGCAAACCGGTAACGGAAGCATCTGTAGCGCCGCCGCCAAGCAAGTAATCAATTGCACTGACTGCAGTGTTTTCACAAATTGTTTGATTTTCCAGTCCAGTAGTTTGAAGTGTTAAGAATGGAGCAATTATAACATCTATTGATCCAAGCAAGGAATCTGTAGGACAAACACCACCTGCAGTTGTTATGGTATAATCAAAAACCCCAAATTCTAATGGAATTCCTGAAATGGAATCCACTCCAGCGGAATAAGTATTCACCAGTCCGTTAGGCAACCCAACAGCAGTAGCAGAGGTTGCTCCTCCACCAATTGCATAACTGATGGTATTTAATAGACTATTTTCACATACTGATTGCGTCGGTGTTCCTAACGCAGAAGTTAAAGAAATAGTATGGGCTTGTTCCACTGTTATCGTTCCATTTACAGTATCTGCTTCGCAAATACCACCAATTGTAATTGCACTGAAATTAAATACACCATTTAAAGTTGCAGTTCCTGTAATAGTAAGCGTACCTAACAAAACAGTTCCTGTTATTCCAGCAGGAAGCCCTATTACAAAAGCATCTGTTGCACTTCCGCCCAATAGAAATTCAATTGAATCGATAGCGGTATTAATACAGATGGTTTGAATGTCTGTTCCGGAAGTTTGCAAGGTTAAACTTGGGGCAGGCTGCACTTGTATTGTACCAGTTGCAAATGTAGAATCACAAAGTGCTCCAGAAGTCGCTACTGTATAGTTAAACAGGCCGTCTTCTAGTGGTGAACCAGAAATTGTGAGTATACCGGCGCTAAAATTCCCAACTAAACCATTTGGTAGTCCAACGACAGATGCGTTTGTTGCACTTCCGCCTGCGGCATAAGTTATTGGAGATATTAAAGCATTTTCGCAAACGATTGCCGCATCTGTTCCAATTCCAGAAGTCAATGTTAATGTTTGTAAAGCTCCAACGGTTATTGTTCCTATTGTTGTTTCAGGAGCACAGAAAGAACCACCTGTTTGAACGGTATAATTAAATACACCACTTACAGTTGGCGTTCCATCAATTGTTACAACAACACCTGAATCATTTACAGAATAAGAACCGTTAACTCCTGCTGGTAATCCTACAAAAGAAACATTTTGTGCTGCAATAACAGAATAGGTTATTGAATCAAGCAATGGCGTGTTTATACAAAGTGATTGATTCGCAGAACCAGGGGCGGAAGTCAGTGAAATTGAAGTGTTATCTACAATAGTAACAAAACCAGCTTTCAGTTCAATAAATAAATTAACACCATTTGTAATTGTCAATTGCACATCGTATACACCGGGAGTAGCGTAAGTCACAACAGGATTTGCTTGGTTGGATGTTACAGGTAATCCACCAGCAAAAGTCCATGAATAACTTTGTGCTCCAACTGATGCATCAAAAAATTGAATTTGACCACCCGAACAAATAGTTGTTGGACTAGCAGTAAAATCAGCTGTTTGTGCAATAGCCAGTAATGAATTTAGAATGGCGAAAATTGTTAGTAATTTCTTCATAAAAGAGTAATTTTTTTAAATAGGATTAATGACTATCCTAATTTAAATTTTGGTAAATATATACAAAACTTCGTTGATTCTCCTAAAATTATCATTTACGGGTAAATTAGAGAGAGTAAAAAGTTAGGTTTATTGTTTAAAAACGTTGACGTAAGTAAACTAAACTATTAAAATAATTGCTGTCTTAAGTATTAAAAAGACTAGATAGAAAAAAATAAAAAATAGTTGGTGAAATTTAACTGTTAAATATGGTACAGAAGCATTCCTACCGTGAAATAAATAAAGAGACCGAGAACATCATTTAAGGTTGTAACAAATGGACCGGTTGCAAGCGCAGGATCGATGTTGTATTTATCAAGAATCAAAGGAATAAGCGTTCCAAAAATTGCAGCAAAAATAATTACTGTGAATAATGAAATACTAACAACTAGTCCTAATGTTGAATTTTCAAAAAATGTAGCAATACCATAAATTATTAGCGCAAGAAATAGTCCGTTTACGAGTCCTACAAGTGCTTCTTTTGATAGCTTTGAGAGAATGCTACCAAATTGTTTATTTCCTTTAGCTAAAGATTGAACCACAATTGCGGAAGATTGTACACCAACATTTCCACCCATAGCAGTAATTAGTGGGATAAAAAATGCCAATGCTGGTACTTGTGTGATCCCAATTTCAAATCCGGAAATTACTTGTGCACCTAAAATTCCACCGAGCATACCAATCAATAGCCATGGTAAACGTGCACGAGAAATTCTCCATACACTGGCATTAGATTCAATCCTCTCCGAAATACCGGATGCTAATTGAAAATCTTTATCCGCTTCCTCTTTGATGACATCGACAACATCGTCTAATGTAATTCGACCAACTAATTTGTTCTGGAGATCTACGACAGGAACAGAGACCAAATCGTATTTTTCCATTACTTTGGCAACTTCTTCATTGTCATCGCTCGTTTTAACAGAAATGATATTTTTCCCTTGGTATAAATCAATGATTTTTGTTTTGGGACTAGCAAAAAGTAAACGTTTCAATGAAAGGACACCAACTAACTTATTGAAGTCATCCACCACATATATTGTATACACTTTTTCAACGTCCTCTGCTTGTCTGCGAAGTTCAACCAAACAACGATTTACTGGCCAATCAAGTTTAGCTTGAATAAACTCCTTTTGCATCAAACCACCCGCAGTGTCCTCGTCGTAGTTTAAGAGATCAACAATATCTTCTGCTGCTTCGTCGTCTTCCATGTGGGAGATAACTTCCTGAATTTGTTCGTCGGAAAGTTCTCCAAGGATATCGGCAGCATCATCTGAGTCAAGATTTTCAAGTTGGCCTGCAATTTCTTTGGAGGAAAGCGAAGCAAGAAAACGATCCCGTACATCTTCTTCCAATTCCATCAAAACATCCGCCTGGGTATCTTCCTCTAGCTGAAAGTAAATGTATTTTGCTTCATT
>JBEDAD010000021.1:0-4127 GCA_041177985.1 Bacteroidota bacterium
TGTTATACGCCAGCTTCACCGCCAACTTTTCAAACTTCCGGAAAAGCCTTTGTGCACACATCACAATTTTTGGAAACCACGTTAAACATCTGTGATTATGAAGTAGATTTGGTTTGGACGCCGTATATTGGTTGGAATGCAGTGGCTTCGTATGAAATTTGGGCGAAAGTATCGAGTCAAAACTGGGAACTCATTGGAAGCACTAGTAATACAACATATACTGCTTCAGTAATCGGACTGGAAGATTATTGCTTTTTTATAAAAGCCATTTCTGATCAAGGTATTGTTTCCTTCTCCAACCGCTCGTGCTTGAGCATTGTAGCGCCAACACAACCAGATTTTCACTACCTAAAAGTGGCAACCATTGTGAATAATGCTGTTGAACTGCGCCATTTGGTTGATCTTTCGGGCGGTGTAACAGGAATAGTATTCGAAAAAATGAATAAAAATGGTGTTTTTGAGACCTTGGTAGAACTTCCGCTTAGTTCCAATACGCTTAATTATGTCGATACCGACGTTGATGTTGCCAACTATAGCTATTCTTACCGTGCCCGAATTATTGACAGCTGCGGAAAACCAGGCGTTGTTTCAAATGTTGCCAAAACCATCCTACTTTCCATTCAAAAAGACGCTGTGCGCAATATCAATTACATAAATTGGTCGCCGTATTCGGAATTTGACGGGGAAGTGATCGGCTATGCTGTTTACCGAGGAATTGATGGAATATTTACGGATGTTCCCGTTACTGTTCAAAATTCTAATTTACGGTCGTTTGAAGACGATTTAAGTACGTATGAATTCACCGGCAAGGTGTGTTATTACGTCGATGCAATTGAAGGTAGTAATATTTTCAATGCGCCGGAACGGGCACGATCGAATGTTGCCTGTGAAGTTTTTGAACCGCTTATTTATATTCCAAACGCGTTTCTTCCGGGCGGAATCAATTCCACTTTTCATCCCGTTTTGACCAATTTTAGTCCGATTGATTACCGTTTTACAATTTTTGACCGCTGGGGACAAGCAATTTACCAGACAGATTCTCCCGAAGGCGCTTGGGATGGTACGATTTCCTTTTCCGGTGAACTAGCGGCGACAGGCTCCTACATTTACATGCTTGTGTTGCACGATGGAAATGGCGTTGAAATCGTGAAGCGGGGATTTGTAACCTTATTGAAATAAGCGTGTGAAAAGTTCCGTAGATTCTGTGCAAAAAATTCTTCTCATTCAAACAGCTTTTCTCGGAGATGTAATTCTTGCAACACCGGTAGCATCCGAATTGAAACGCATATTTCCCGCTGCAAGTATTGATTTTCTAGTGAAAAAAGGGAATGAAACATTACTGCACAACAATCCCAATTTGCGCTACGTCATTACATTCGATAAATCGAAAGGGAAATGGCGGTCTATGTTGCAATTAATCAAGCAATTTCGAAGTCAACAGTATGATTTAGTGATTAATCTGCACCGCTTTGGCAGTTCTGGAATACTGACTACTTTTTCTGGTGGAAAGAAGAAATACGGTTTCAAAAAAAATCCTTTTGCGCTTTTTTACACGAAGTCGTTTCCGCATGCTATAGGCAATAACCAGCACGAAGTGGAGCGCAATTTATCCCTTATTAGCGAATTTGGCGCAGTTGCACGTAAACGGCCGGAACTTTACCCATCGCAGGCCAATTTTGAGAAGGTAAAAGAATTTTCTAAAGGAGACTTTTTCTGCATGGCGCCCGCAAGTGTTTGGTTTACAAAACAACTACCAAAAGAAAAATGGGTTGAACTGGTACAACAAAAATCCAGTAGCGGGAAAATTTACCTACTTGGCGGAAAAGCAGACCAAGAATTATGCGCGGAAATTATAGAACGATCTGGTGTTTCAAACGCTATAAATTTGGCAGGCGAACTCAATTTACTGGAATCTGCGGCATTACTTTCAAAAGCAAAACGCACTTTCGTGAACGATTCCGGTCCTTTGCACCTTGCATCTGCCATGAATGCTCCAGTGACCGCTTTTTTCTGTTCTACCGTTCTGGCATTTGGCTTCGGTCCACTTTCAGACGATTCCGAAATACGAGAAGTTTTGGGATTGGACTGCAGACCCTGCGGCTTACATGGATTCAAGACGTGTCCAAAAGGACATTTTAAATGCGGGATGGAAATGCCGTTAGAAATAGCAAAAATCGGATAATACGACATCCGAAAAAATTGCAAAAAATTGCAAAAAAAACAACACTAATTCCGAAGAATAAGTATTGTCTTTATTTAAATTTACGCAGTGGTTTCTACATATTTTAAACCCAAAAATTATAACAGTAAGCAAGACCGTTTATAATTACAGTGCAAATTTAAATATTACTTCTGAAACTTTAACTTAGCCAACTGTTAATTTTATTTTTTCAGTAGATTATTTTCTCCTTTCAGTAGATTATTTTCTCCTTTCAGTAGGCATTTTCGCTTTTCAGTAAGGCGTTTTTTTTTATTTGTGAAATTATTTTCTTTTTGAATCCCTTCAAAAAATAGTGTTAAATTTGTTATTGAAATTTTAAGGTTTAACTATTTAAATATTTTTAAACCTAAACTTAAACTATAGTTAACCAAAAAAAAATGGATATTTCCACTGTAGAAAATAGCCTTCATATACTTACTGGTATTGTTGGTATTATTACCATGGTACTTTTGTTGTTTTCTATACGCTCCAATAAACTCGTTAACTTTTTCTTTTTGCTAATTACCGCAATCATTAGTTTTCGGGCGTTGATGCGCGGAACCTACAACCTTCACTTGCAGCCGTATGCGGATGACTTCACTGGCGCTTTCCGTGCGCTTTCCTTGATTGTTCTTCCGCTATTTTACCTTTATTTCAAAGGATTAAAATCAGATCAGAAAAAAATCATCTGGCTAGACCTACTCCATTTAATTTTCCCACTTGCATTAATTGTTTTTTTATCGATTAGTTCCCATTTTAATTGGGAAAACCTCTTTTTGGTAAGATCCTTTAATTTGGTTATTGTGGTGAGCTACACATTAGGTTATTTGGCATTTACTTGGCGACTTGTATACAAAGAAATAGTTATTGCCAATTCTAGCAATCACCGCCAACATATTAACCTTATGCGTAACTGGTCTATTTATTTGCTTTCCTTGAGTACCTTGCAAATAATCAGACTTATAATTTCGCTTTTCGTTGATTTTTCAAACGATAACTTTTTGACTGGACATCCCTTTTCAGCTGTAAGTTCCATTTTTTGGCTGTCCATTTTCGGAAAAATTCTAATTACACCTGAAATTTTATTTGGACTTCCAAAACTTACGCAGCGTTTACAAAATAGCAAAAATGAAAAGGTAGACATCCGCGATTTCTGGAATTCGCACGTTACGCAAATGGAAAATCAAAACGATTTCAAAATGCGGGATAAAATGGACGCAAAAGTGTTGGGGCTTATCCAAGAAATAGAACAAATAATTGCTACAAAGCACCTTTTCAAAAATCCGAAAATGTCCATCTCCGATCTTGCAGCTGAAATTGGCGAGCCGGTAAGCCACTTGGTTTATTTATTTAAATACCACTGCACCGTAAATTTTACGGAATTTAAAACAATTCACAAGATTGATCACGCGAAAGAATTGATAGACGCAGGGTTCCTTTCTACCAACACTATGGAATCGCTTGCGGCTGAAATTGGGTTCTCGTCCTACAATCCATTTTTTACAGCTTTTAAAAAGTACACCAACCAAGCACCAAATGATTATTACAGAAGTACGAATAAGGTGCTGAATAGAAATTAATAAGGCGTGCGGTGCGGAGAAACGCTGTATACCGTTTCCCCGCCAAACACTCCTTATAATCTTACATAAAACTAATTTTCCGAACCACTTTCTCTCCATCCTTGGAAATTAAAATGACCAAGTATTCTCCCGCTGTACGCACCAAAAGTTCCTCCTGTGCTGCATCTTCAACAACCGGAATAGTTTGTAAAATTTTGCCCGACAAATCCGTTAAAACAATCGTTTGAAGTGCTATACCCTCAAAATATACGGTTGTGAAGTTCCGTGCAGGATTCGGGAAGATTTGAATATCCTCCAAGCCCAAGGCAGTTAAAATTTTACCAGATTTATCTTTGATTGCAGTTTCA
>JBEDAD010000022.1:0-3787 GCA_041177985.1 Bacteroidota bacterium
ATTCGAATTTCGTATGCTGCATCGGAAGAGACACTTACGGAAGCAATGAGTCGCATAAAAATCGCATTGGAAAAATTGAATTAATGGACTTTAAAGAACTTTTTGATCGGTTTAACGGCAAACGAATTCTAGTAATTGGGGATGTTATGATCGATGCTTATCTTCGCGGAAAAGTAAACCGCGTGAGTCCAGAAGCTCCAGTTCCAATTGTTAGTTTGGAAAAAGAAGAAGACCGTCTTGGTGGCGCAGCAAATGTTGCAATAAACCTAGTTTCCATGGGCGCAAAACCAATCATTTGTTCTGTTGTTGGGGACGATGCTCAAGCGGTGACTTTGCAAGGATTATTGAAATCGGCTGCTGTTTCTGCGGAAGGTTTGGTTTGTAGTTCCAATCGAATCACAACGGTAAAAACGCGAATTATTGGAAATAACCAGCAGTTACTGCGCATCGATTCCGAGCAAACGCATGCAATCTCGCAAGATGAAGAAGCTGCATTAATCCAAAAGATAAAAGCGTTGATTGATACTGGCGTGGATGGCATAATTTTCGAAGATTACAACAAAGGTGTTTTAACGGAAAATTGTATATCACAGATAATAGCATACGCCAACGCAAATAATGTTATTACCGCCGTTGATCCGAAAAAAGAGAACTTTTTAGCGTATAAGAATGTTACATTGTTCAAACCAAATTTAAAGGAGCTAAAGGAAGGACTTGGTTTGGATTTTTCTTTTTCACAAGAGAAATCGAAATTTGAGGATGCCATTGCCTTGCTGGAAAAGGAATTAAATAATTCTATTTCGTTTGTTACGCTTTCAGAATATGGCGTTTTTATTAAAAAAGAAGCACAGCAATCCTATTTTCAAGCGCATCTGCGTAATATCTCAGATGTTAGTGGGGCAGGAGATACTGTGATTTCGGTTGCTACGCTGTGTTTGGTTGCAGGATTTTCAATGGAGTTGATTGCTCAAATTGCGAATATCGCCGGAGGTTTGGTGTGTGAGAAAAGTGGCGTTGTTTCGATTGAAAAAGATCAATTATTACTGGAAACGCAAAAATTAATAATTGGTTAAAATTAGTAAAACGAAAGCTGAGTTGGTGCTTCAATTTTACAGCAATAAATAAAGTTTAAAAAAGAAAAAATGTCGGAAAGAAAAGTTGTTAAGCCATACGGAAATGCGGATAGAACGAAGAAGGAAGAAGTGGCGGAAATGTTTAACAATATCTCCAAAAGATATGACTTTTTGAACCACTTTTTATCGTTGGGAATTGACAAAATTTGGCGACGCAAAGCGGTAAAAGAATTGCGAGAAATTCACCCGAAACGAATTTTGGATATCGCAACGGGAACAGGTGATTTTGCACTTGCAACCTTGAAAGTTATGCCGGAAGAAGTTATCGGAATGGATATTTCGGAAGGAATGCTGGACGTTGGCAAAGTGAAAATGCGGAAGAAAAAAGTAGACCATATTGTTTCAATGCAATTGGGGGATTCCGAAAATCTGCCATTCGAAGATAATTATTTTGACGCGGTGACGGTTGGTTTTGGTGTTCGAAACTTTGAGGATCTCGAAAAAGGCTTGTCCGAAATGTTGCGGGTAATTAGACCAGATGGTAAAGCAATAATTCTCGAATTTTCAAAACCTAAAAATTTTCCAATCAAACAAGTATTCGGTTTTTATTCAAAATACTTTATTCCATTTTTCGGTAAGAATATTTCAAAGGACGAAAAAGCCTATGCTTATTTGCCGGAATCGGTTCAAGCTTTTCCAGAGGGCGAAGAGTTTAAGTCAATTTTGAAAAAAGTAGGCTACACAAAGGTGGAATCTAAATTGGTTTCCGGAGGTATTGCAACCATTTATATCGGACGAAAATAATTTATGAAAAGCAAAATAATACAATATCTATCTTGTCCTTCCGTTTTCGTGGAGATGAAGAGGTGCTGTTTATTATTTTTTTGTTTGAGTAGTTTTTTGGTCTATTCCCAAAAGCAAAAACCGCAGAATTACCGTCGCTTTGATGAACGTTTGGTGCATTTTGGATTTATGCTTGGAATAAATTCTTCCGATTTTTCGGCTTACCAAGTTGTGGATGCTTACCAGCAATATGGATTAAAATCGTTGGTTACCGATGCGCAACCTGGCGGACAAGTTGGAATTGTTTCTACTTTGAAATTGGGAACACCAGTTGTTCGTTTGCGGTTTGTTCCATCTTTATCCTTTCAGGAAAGGGTTTTGAAGTATACGTTTGAAAATCAAGATCCTACAAAAGACAAAGATATCCTTAAGGAACAACGTATAAATTCCACGAACTTAGATTTTCCATTGATGTTCCAATTTCGGACTTTGCGCTACAATAATTTCGCGGCATACTTGCTCGTTGGCGGACAATATTCTGTTGACCTTCAATCGCAGGAAAAAGCATCTCAAAATTATGTCAATCCATTCGTTAAAATAAAAAAAATCGACTTGCAAGGACAAGTAGGAGGAGGCGTTGAATTTTTTGCGCCCTATTTCAAATTTGGAATCGAGTTGAAATTATCTCATGGCTTCAACAATACATTTATTCAAGATCTCACACCAGTCTCAAAACCAATTAATTCACTATACAATAAGGTTTGGATGTTGTCATTTATTTTCGAAGGATAAATGAGTCAGGTAGTTCAGTTTCAAATTTTACCAGAAGAGGCAGCGGACGACGCGTTTTTAAAAGAACGCATCAAAACCGAACTGCATATTTCCAACGACGATTTTACCTTTGAATGGAAGAAGAGAAGCATCGATGCTCGGAAAAAAATCATTAAGTTAAATTGCTCTTTTACGGTTTATTCTCAAGAAGAATCGCCGGAAACCGGAATTTCATTTCAACCAAAAAATGTAAAGGATTGTCCGCCCGTAGCTATTATTGGCGCCGGTCCTGCTGGATTGTTTGCTGCGCTGCGCTGTTTGGAAATCGGACTGAAGCCCATCCTTTTTGAAAGGGGAAAAGATGTCCGCGAGCGAAGAAGAGATTTGGCGATTTTGAACAAGGAAGGAATTGTAAATGCAGATTCGAATTATTGCTTTGGCGAAGGCGGCGCAGGAACGTATTCCGATGGAAAACTGTATACGCGATCCAAAAAGCGTGGTGATGTCGAAAAAGCACTGCAATGGTTTGTTGCGTTTGGCGCTGAAAAAGATATTCTTGTCGACGCGCATCCGCACATTGGAACAAACAAATTGCCACAAATTATTGTCGCAATGCGCGAAAAAATTATTGAGCAAGGCGGAGAAGTTCATTTTGGTTCCAAATTGACGGATCTCAACGTTGAAAATCACCAAGTAAAGGAAATACAATTAAACGGTTCCGAATGGTTTGCTTTCGAGCATGTTATTTTGGCAACTGGACATTCTGCGCGAGATATTTTTGAATTATTGCACCGTATAGGCATTGAAATTCGCGCAAAATCTTTCGCACTCGGCGTTCGTGTGGAACATACGCAAGATTTAATCGATAAAATTCAATACCACGGAAGATTGAATGACGATTATATTCCGCCAGCTTCTTATTCTTTGGTGACGCAAGTGGATGGACGCGGAGTTTATTCGTTCTGCATGTGTCCGGGAGGAATAATTGCGCCGTGTGCAACCAATCAGGAAGAAGTTGTTACAAATGGCTGGTCTCCATCAAAACGGAATAATCCATATTCCAATTCAGGAATTGTAGTGAGTATTTCTCCGGAAGATTTTCCAGGAAAAGAGAACGATCCTTTTGTGTGCTTGGATTTTCAAAAATACATTGAACACAA
>JBEDAD010000023.1:0-3012 GCA_041177985.1 Bacteroidota bacterium
CCTTTCACCGCTTGATCCATAGAATCTTCTCGCTCGGTAACTGCAATAGGTTTTAAATTTTTCACGCGTACTTCGAGCACACATTTTTTGTCTTTCGGACCTGTTTTGCCGCCGTTTTCATCCGATAAATGTACTTCAACACTCGTTATGTACGAATTGAATCGCGTGAAGGCATCTGAAATAGTAGTGCTGTAAAGCTTCGCAAGTCGCTCGTGTCCTGCAATGTTTTTGTCTGTGTTGAATTGAATGTTCATTTCGCTTTTTTTTAGAATTATTACTACTAAGCGGAAATACGCAAATAGCTCTATTTACGCGTATGGAAAGTTGTTTTACACCTGTTTTAGCTAACCGATATTTTCAACTGCTTTCCATTTTCCGCCTTTTAAATGTAGGGAAAATTCTTGCCAATTACAAAAAGAAAACATTTTTTAACATGTTCCGTATCGTAAATAAGGATAGCAAGGAGAATACTAAAATGTGCGTTTTCCCCGCAACAAATACTTTATTCTCCAATCCCTATTTTCAAACCTTTGTTGACCAAATTCAATTTCAAGGTTAGACGAATTTTTTCGCCGTACTTCGAATTCCCATAGGAAGCATCCAATTCTTTGCTCATCCAAATAGGGAAATACATTCCGAAGAAAGAACTAATTCGAATTGCAGCACCGGCATTAATTGCTGAATTGACGCTCGTTCCATTGTAAAATGTACCGAAATCTGCAAAAACTCCAAAAATGCTCAACTTTGGAATCGGCAGTTGCACATATAGATTTCCAGCGCCCATCCAATTGCTAGTTGTTCCGTAATAACTGGTGCTTTTGAATCCACCCATATTTTCATCCCGCTGCTGCGACCAAAGTCCATCAACCGTTCCGCGACCAAAATAGTAGTTCTCGAAAAATAAATCTTGCGCACCATCATTTCCGCTCAGCGACATCGAATAGGCGTAGCTATTTGCATTGTCTTTTACTTTGAAATAGTAATTATTCCCAATAAATGCGCGTAGCTCAATCCAACGTTTCATGCTGTTTTTAAGGTAACGGAAACGATAAATGGATTCAATGGTAACGCGACCCATTTCAACGGCTTTTCCGCTAATAATATCGGTTCGAATTTTTAAATTCACAACATGATCCGGTTTTTTGTAATCAACGGAATATCGGGCAAAACCGCCGACATAATGCGATTTTAAACCGCCATAATTGGTGTAACGCAGAATTCCCTGTGCAAGGAAATTATGGGAAATAGGGGAGTTGCGCTCGTTCTTGAACTTAGCTTGCCAGTATGGAGAAATTGCGAGATACGCTCCTTCATTTTTGCGAATAGTGGAACTAGAATCTACTTTGAATGATTTCACAGATAATCCGAATCTGGATACCTTAAGTATGTTTTGTGGTGAAAAAGTGTACGAAAATTCTCCGATTCCGGAAACCATTTGTCGTCCGAAGGAATACATTGGGGCAACCAAGTATTGGAATTTATTGAACGGAATGCCCATATTGTGAACTGCAGCACCAACCATAAATTTATCGTATACATTTCCAGCTACTATCGGCGTCCAAAAAACATTGGATTTATTCGCTTCGTTGTCGCCAATTAAAAACTCAAGTTTCAACGGTTCTACTTTTTTGAATAATCCAGTGGATTTCCAGGAATTATTGTTGCGGTACAATTCCGGTATTTCTTTTGAAACATCAATGCGAACTTCATCCACCACAGTAGATTTTAACTGAACGCGGGCTTTTTTTGTTCCAGGTTCTACCCAAACCGTTTCTACGACAACAGAATCTTTTAGCGCGTTAATCTCAATCGGACCCGCCACTTGGCCAACATTTTTAACCGTTACGCTTGTTCCGGATGCATCCGTTTTTACGCGTGCAATTTTATAGTCGATATACTTGGTGGTTTGAATCAAATCGGTAAATAACCAAGAAAGATCCTTGCCGGAAACGCGCTCCAATGTTGCACGCATATCTTCTGGCTGCGGGTGTTTGAATTTCCATTCCTCGAAATATGCCTGCATACTTTTATCGAATAATTCGTCCCCTAGATAATCTTTTAAATAGGTAAAAACCAAGCCGGTTTTCATATACATTACAGTGCCGTAATTCGTGGAAGTAAATACTTCTGAAGGCGTTTCAATTGGCTGATCTGCACCTAAAATTGCGGTCATTCGGAATGAAATATCATTCAAATCGTGGTGATCCAAATCGTCAAAATGAAACCTGCCATTCAAAACCATATCCGACATTCTAGTATTATTCGGGTATTTTGTCTGTACGTAACGCACTTCGTTCAAGGTATTCATTCCTTCGTCCATCCAACCATGTGTTCGCTCGTTGGAACCTAAAATACCATAAAACCAGTTGTGCCCAACTTCGTGCACAATTACAACCTCCAATTCTTCTTTGTTGCTGGTATTTCCAATTACGGTAATCGTAGGATATTCCATCCCGCCACCAGCGCTGATTGTTCCGTCAACTGCAGTAACACTATTGTATGGGTAATCGCCGTTCCACAAAGAATAGTAATACGTTCCATCGTTTAAATATTCTATTGCATGTTGCCAATTAGCGGTGTTTTGAGGAACAAATAATGCCCAAGACGTAACTTTTCGTTTGGAAACCGGCAAGGTGACTTCTCCTTTCAATGCAGCAAAACGCTTGTCGGCGAACCAAGCAAAATCATGCACTTTTTCTTGCGTATAGCGAATGGTTTTGTAAACGGAGGAAGAAGGAGGGAAGACAGTAGTTTCCTTTTTGGTATTGGTAAGCATGGTCGGAATTTCTTTGTTTGTTTTTTCTGCCAATGCAGTAAGAAACTCCATTTCAGTTGCAGTTTGTAAATCTCCTGTTGCGCCAACAACGTAGTTTTCTGGCAAGGTAATCGTTACGTCAAATGAACCGAATTCGGAATAAAATTCTCCTTGATTTAAATATGGAATTGGATGCCAACCATTTTTATCGTAAACCGCTGGTTTTGGATACCACTGCGTTATTTGATAAGATTGAT
>JBEDAD010000024.1:0-2665 GCA_041177985.1 Bacteroidota bacterium
CGAAGTTCCAGCGGTACAAGTTGTTGCATGGAGAATGTTGAACCGACTGAAAACAGAAGGATGGCCGCAAGATCTCTTGGATATGCTGTATTTGGACGAAGAAACAATGACTTGGGCAAAATCTACTGGTGAAGGAGAAAGCGATGACGATAAGATTGTTCACAAAGATAGTAATGGCGCAATTTTGCAAAATGGAGATACTGTCACGTTAACAAAAGAATTAGACGTTAAAGGAGCAACATTTTCTGCAAAACGCGGAACTGCAGTTCGTAACATCCGATTGGTGCACGATAACGCAGAACAAATCGAAGGAAAAATCGAAGGACAATCCATTGTGATTTTAACGCAGTATGTGAAGAAATAATTTAAAATATACTTTTTTAGTTAAAATCCTTCCGAGTAATTGGAGGGATTTTTTTTTAACCTTTTAAGAGAAATACTATCAACAGGATTTTAAGGTTTAAAACAGAGTGTTTTCCGAACAAAGTAGGCTTCATAACTACATTTTGGGTAAAACCAGCTACAACAACAGGGTCTATTGTTTTTAATATGAAGTGTTTAGAAGATTAGACATGTATCTTTTCAACACAATGTGTTTCTTCCTGTATTTTACCGGAATTAAAATTTTGTAGTTTAGTTAAAAATTAGAACCATGAAAATCTTGATCAACTTATCCGCTATGCTTCTTGCAATTACTTGCAATTCTCAAGTAAATAACACCAGAATTATTGACAAAAATAATGCCTCGGCTAAAATAGGCGATGAAGGTTTTTTTTTCAACAACAGCAGTCTTGGAATTGCCGGATATGAAATTCCAAAAGGTTCAGGTCTATCAACAATATTTTCGGGTTCCTTTTGGGTTGGAGCAGAAGATCAAAATGGCGTTTTATATCTAAGTGGTGAACACTATAGTTCAAATCCCGTAAATCAGTTGCATTCAGGTCCAATTGCCAATTCTGGACAATATACATCTTTGGACTACAGTAACCAGTATCAAGAATCAATTTGGAAGGTAACAAAATTGGAAATTAACACACATATTTCAAATTTCGCGAATGTGGGTTATTCCATTCCTCAATCCTTACTGGATTGGCCAGGAAATGGTGATGTAAGTCTAGGCGTTGTTGGACAATTAGCTCCTTTTGTAGATAATAATGGGGATGGAATTTATGCTCCATCGGATGGTGATTATCCCGATATTAGAGGGGATGAAGCTGTTTACGTAATCTTGAACGATCAATCTGGAACAAATCCAAATTCCTTGGGCATAGAATTACACGCCATGTTTTACCAATTTAGCTCCGCTGGATATTTCAATAATACAACGTTCTTAAATGTTAGCGTTTTTAATCGAAGTAATAGAAATTACTATAATTTCAAACAAACGCTATATATGGATTTTGACATTGGTAATTATAGTGATGATTACATTGGTTGTAACATTGCAAATAGCGTAGCATTTGGTTATAATGGGGATGAGAATGACGAAGCAGACGGTGGCAGACCTGGATATGGTTTAAATCCGCCTTGTCAAGGTATTGTCAGCTTGAGTCACGATATGCATTCTTTTTGTTATTTCACAGCAACTAGTCAACTGCAATATGATGTCCATAATGGATCCAGTGCTGTCATATGGAATTTTATGAATGCAAAATGGGGAGATGGTTCTCCTTGGCTTTATGGTGGATTGGGCTACCAAGGCAGTTTTGGGGTTTCCAATTCTCCAACTAATTTTATGTATCCAGGGAATCCAAACGATCCAGCGGCATGGCATGAAGGCAATGTCAATAATCCATGTGGGGATAGACGAGGAATGTTTACTATTTCCGAAGCTAGATTGTCTGCAGGGACTTCCATTTGTTCCGATTATGCATTTATTTACGATAGGTCAAGTACTCGATTGGCAAATGTTCAAAATGTTATTAATATTGCCGGTAGCTTGCGCAGCTTGTATGATTCACAATTCGCATTTCCATGCGAGGTTGAAAGCTTCAATGCCATTATCGAAGAAGAACTTCTCACATTTAGGTTATTTCCAAATCCATCTACAGGTACTTTTTCAATCCATTTAGAACAGCCTCCTACCAATGGATCAGTTACAATCTTTGATCTTACCGGTAGAGAAGTATTTTCCCAGGGAATAGTAGAAAAGACCACAGAAATTAGTTTGCCAGAAGCTTCGGGAGTATATGTTGTTGTTTTTCAATCCAATCAAGGGAGTTCAGTTCAAAAAATGATTTTCGAATAAAATGGCGTTCTTCCAATAAATTGTAGGGAATGTTTTGTTTTTGAAACCGATCGACTTGCTTTGTAAAAACATGTTCAACGACTAATGCTGCCTGCGAGAAAATCATAACTCAAAAAATCCCTATCTTTGCACCATGGTAAAAATCCGTGACATAGAATTAGGCGAATTCCCACTGCTTCTTGCTCCAATGGAGGACGTAAGCGATCCGCCTTTTCGAGCACTTTGCAAAAAACACGGTGCAGATTTAATGTACACGGAATTTATTTCCTCCGAAGGATTGATTCGAGATGCAGCGAAAAGTGTGCAGAAAATGGATATTTACGAATACGAGCGCCCGGTAGGTATTCAAATATTCGGATACGACATTGAAAGCATGCGCGAAGCAACGCGAATAATTGAAAAAACAAACCCAGATAT
>JBEDAD010000025.1:0-2809 GCA_041177985.1 Bacteroidota bacterium
GACTTTTTACAGCTCGCAGAAAGCGAAGCAATAATTAGCAGAAATATGATGGTGTAATAATTTTGTTTTAACACGATTCTTGGAAGTAAGTATTATTTCTATTAAGCACAAAAATAACGAAAACAAACAATCTTTATTTTAATTCAAAAAAAAATAAGATTTTTAAAAAGTTTGTGTAACTTTGCAACCCGTTTAGGCATATTAGAGAAAGAAAACGGATATAAAAAAGCATTTAATACATTCAAAATGAAAAAAGATACACACCCAGAAGATTACAGAATGGTAGTTTTTAAAGATATGTCAAACGATTATGCATTCGTTTGTCCTTCTTGCGCAACTTCTAGCGAAACTATAAAGTGGGAAGATGGTAACGAATATCCATTGGTTAAATTGGATATTTCTCACAAATCACATCCTTTCTTTACAGGAATCGTTCAATTCGTAGATACTGCAGGTCGTATTGATAAATTTAAAACGCGTTACGGTCGTCACATGAAATGAGACAACCCTTTGAAGATACAAGGCCTTCTGTCGTTTGATAGAAGGCTTTTTTTTTCAAGTAACTTTTAAAAATAGTTTACGTCTTTTGTCGTTCTATTTTTAAGTATAACTAATTACCTTTGTAAACGTGAAAAAGTTAAGTATCCTTTTAGTCGTTTTGTCTGTTTTTTCAGAAATCCAATTTTGCAAAGCAAGTAGGATTGAAAAAGCTTTCGTTGCGCTCAATGCATACAATTACTTCAAAGCAAAAACGCTTTTCGAAAAATCAATTAAAAAGAACTATTCTGCGGCATCCTTTGGGCTTGCGTCTATTTATTTTCGCAAAGACAACCCTTTTCATTCCATCGATTCAGCTTTTGTTTACATAAAGAATTCTGAAAGTTCTTATGGTTCATTGCCCGATAAACGCAAGCAATCGTATAAAAAGTATGGTTTTGATTACTTGAATATATTGGAACTTCGCGCTAAAATTAGCACCGGTTTTTATCATCGGGCAATAAATAGCAATTCCGTAGCCGGTTTCGCCGATTTCATTACCAACCATCCTTGGTCGAATGAGTTATTTTCGGCTACGTTTAAAAGAGATTCCATTGCTTTTCAAGAATCCATTTTTGCGAATACTTCAACAGTATTTCAACACTTTATTTCTACCTATCCAAATAGTTCATTTCTAAACGAAGCGCAGCTGAACTTCGACCGTCTGCAATACCAGGAATACACGCAAACAAATGATATTGCTGCTTATGTTTTGTTCATGGAGAAATGTCCTGAAAACCCATTTGTTTCTAAAGCGCAAGATCGAATTTATGAAATTGAAACTGCTGAAAATACTATTTCGGATTATGTATCCTTTTTGAATAAACATCCTGAGAATAGAAATACTGGCGATGCTTGGCGTAAAATCTACCAATTGTATATGCTCGAATTTTCGGATCAACGAATCGACCAATTTAAATTGGATTTCCCACTTTATCCCTATAAAGAGGAATTAGAGGAGGATTGGAGTTATTTGCAACTCAATTTATTGCCTTTCAAATCGGAGGTATTGTTTGGCTACATGGATTATTCTGGGAATGTGGTAATTCCTGCGGAGTACGAACAACTAGGTTTTTTCAAAGAAGGATTGGCGCTTGCAATGAAAAACGGAAAATACGGCTACATAGACAAGGGAAATCGCGTTGTTATTCCATTTATTTACGATGAATCTACAGAATTTGAGCAAGGAAGAGCGCTTGTCTCAATAAATGGCTTGCAAGGAATGATAGATCGTTCTGGCGCAGTAATTTTTCCTTTAGTATTTTCTGATTTAGGAATTGTTTCCGAAGATTTGGTCTATGGCTTAAAAGACAGTTTATATGGCTATTTTGATAAAAATTACCACTTGGTTATTCCATATTCTTTTACGGAAGCATACGCATTCAATGGTGGAATCGCAAAGGTTCAAGTTGTTGATAAGCAAGCGTATATTGATAAAAAAGGTGAATTTGTTGTTCGGCCAGAATTTGAGTTTATTGATTTTTTTACGGATTCACTTCTAACGTTTAAATTACAAGATACCTTGGGTTTGATGCGGAAAAATTGCCAAATTAAAGTGTCGCCAGTTTTTGAAGAGATAGGTCAATTATCGCTTAATCGGGCGTTGGTTTTAAAGAATGGTTCAATTGGATATATAGATGGTGCTGGAGAAATTAGTATTCCACCGCAGTATGAAAAATTTCCAAATTACTTAAAAAGAGGCCAGTTTAATTCCAATTTGGCAATCGTAAAGTTCAAAGAGAAATTTGGTGTTATCGATCAACAAGGAAAAATCGTATTGCCTATTCAGTATTCAGAAATTGGAGATATCAGCTCTTTGCTCGCATTCTCCAAAGGAAAAGGTTGGGGATTTATGGATTTAACGGGTAAAGTTATCCTTCCACCACAATTTGATTACGCTGAAAGTTTCAAAAATGGTTTGGCAATTGTAGAGATATATTCGTTTCAAGGCGTGATCGATTCCAAAGGAAAATTTATTATCCCTCTTAAGTTTACTACAGTTTATCGTTTGTCGGAGCAGTTGTTTCTTGTTTCCAATGGTTCCAGACAAGGTGTTTATTCCAACAAAGGAATTGAGCTCGTTCCTATGAATTATCAACAAATTCAATTAGTTGGTAAAGATTTATTGGTGCTTACTAATGCAAATGAGCTACATTATTTGTATCTTCCCGAAAATAGAATAATTAAACCGACAAAAAAGAGTGACTAAATTTTTCGACATATTGGATCGATTCAAGTTCGGTATAATCGCTGCTTTTGCGGCTTATATTGG
>JBEDAD010000026.1:0-5881 GCA_041177985.1 Bacteroidota bacterium
AATTCTCTAACGGATGAGAAATTACACGAAATAATATACCAAAGAGCCAGAATTGAAAAAATTGCAATCAAGGATGCTAAATTAAGAACGTTTATTACGCAGGACGCATCTCGAGACGACCTTGTAGCGCATGTTTACGATATCACCTACGGAAGTGTAAAAAGAAATCAGGATAATTTAGTTGTAATCGACGATTCAATCGTACGTGGCACAACTTTAAAACAAAGCATTCTGCGTATTTTAGATCGACTAGATCCTAAGAAAATTGTTGTCGTATCTTCTGCGCCACAAATTCGTTTCCCAGATTGCTACGGAATAGACATGGCAAAACTTGGTGATTTTATCGCTTTTGAAGCTACGATTCACTTGTTGAGAGAAAGAGGAATGGAGGATGTAATTACTCACGTTTATAACAAATGTAAAGAACAAGTTCATTTACCGAAGGAACAAATTAAAAACTACGTAAAAGAAATTTACGCTCCTTTCTCCAACGAGGAAGTGTCTGCAAAGATTGCTGAGTTATTGACCCCGACAAATATTCATGCAAAAGTGGAAATCATTTACCAAACAGTTGAAAATTTACATTTATCTTGTCCTAATAATTTAGGAGATTGGTACTTTACAGGAAACTATCCTACACCAGGCGGAAATAAAGTTGTGAATACGGCCTTTATCAATTGGGTAGAAGGAAAAAACATCAGAGCCTATTAAAATTAATCACGAACTTAACTTTTAAAGTTGTCTGAAGGATTCACAATCTTACTGCGGCTAACTTTAACTGTTCGTCCATTTTATTGCTTTAAAAAGGTGAAAATTGCATGAAAAAACAAACTGCCATATTTTTTTATATTCTTGGAGCATACGTTGTGCTGCAGTTTGTTTGGTGGGGGTATCATCTAATTGAGCTAACAGAAGAATTAAAAAAGGAGCCGGCTGAAATCGCAAAAAGGATTACGATGATCTTTGGTGAAGGTCTGGTATTTTTTGGGATATTAATTTTTGGCCTATCTAAAATTCGTTCTTCCATCATCAAAGAATTACGCCTATCGGAAAGACAGAACAATTTTCTTTTGTCGGTAACACATGAATTAAAAACCCCTTTGGCAGCAAACAAATTGTATCTCCAAACGATCCTTAAAAGAAAGTTAGATGAACAGAGCAAAACGGATCTTTTGCAGAAAGCTGTGCAGGAAAATGAGCGGCTCGAGCTAATGATTGACAATATTCTGAATGCGTCAAGAATTGAGAACAAGGCATTACAACCAATGAAAGAAGAAAAAAATCTTTCTGAAATAATGAACTCCGTTGTCGATAGATTCCACCGGCGTAACCAGAAAGAATTTATTACCTGTGAAATTGAAGCGGGAATAGTTGTGCCAGTTGATGTTTTCTTTATTGAAACGATTCTCAATAATTTAATTGAAAACGCAATTAAATATGGCACGATTGAGAAAGGAATTACCGTTTACCTTTTTAGAAAGGATCGAGAAATATTATTTGGGGTAAAAGACCAAGGCCCAGGGATTTCAAAAGAACTTCGAAAGCAAATTTTTTATAAGTTCTTTCGTGCTGGAAATGAAGAAACACGCATGAAAAAAGGGAGTGGGCTCGGTTTGTTTATCGTTTCTGAACTTGTTCGAATGCACGATGCAAAAATTATTTACAAAGAAAATAGTCCATCAGGTGCCAATTTTGAAATAACTTTGAACGTATGACAAATCATTTTGGATTAATAATTCTAGATGGCTGGGGATTGGGAGATCACTCAAAGTCGGATGCTGTATTTAATGCAAATACGCCGTTCATGGATGAATTATTACGCAACCATCCAAACGCGAAATTAATTACCTGTGGCGAAGAAGTTGGTTTACCCAAAGGGCAAATGGGTAATTCAGAAGTTGGACATTTAAATATTGGCGCTGGTCGCATCGTATACCAAGAATTAACCCGAATCAATAAGTCTATTAGAGATGGTGAATTCTTTCAAAATACGGTTTTGTTAGATGCCATGAAAAAAGCGAAAGAAGGTGGTAAAAAACTGCATTTCATGGGCTTGGTTTCCAATGGTGGCGTACACAGTTCGCAAGAACATTTGTACGCGCTTTGTAAAATGGCGGAAGATAATGGCGTAAAAGATGTTTTCATCCACGCTTTTACGGATGGGCGCGATTGCGATCCGAAAAGCGCTTTGACATTTATTCAGGAACTCGAAAAGGAGCTAAATAAATCGGTTGGAAAAATAGCTACTGTCGTTGGTCGTTATTATGCGATGGACCGAGACAATCGATGGGAACGGGTTAAAAAAGCCTATGATTTATTGGTGCACGGCATTGGTTCGCCAGCAGAATCTGCTGTTCAAGCGATTCAAGAATCCTATGCACTAGAAAAAACAGACGAATTTATCGATCCAATTGTACTTACAGAAAATGGTTTGCCAATCGGATTAATTGAAGAAGGAGATATCGTTGTTTCTTTCAACTTTAGAACCGATAGACCGAGAGAAATAACTAGCGTTTTGACTCAAAAAGAATTCCCGGAATTCGACATGAAACCTTTGCGATTGGAATACTACACCATGACGAATTACGATGCAACGTTTAAAAATGTGCAGGTAGTATTTGAAAAGGATAATTTACAAAACACCTTAGGTGAGATTTTATCGAAACTTGACAAAACGCAAGTGAGAATTGCAGAAACGGAAAAATACCCGCACGTCACCTTCTTTTTTAACGGCGGTCGGGAAGAAAAATTCCCTTTAGAGGAACGCATTATGGTAAATTCTCCAAAAGTAGCGACCTATGATTTACTGCCTGAAATGAGTGCATTTGAAGTGAAAAAACAGATCTTGGATTTCGTGGATGAAGCACACCCAAACTTCATCTGTTTAAATTTCGCTAATCCGGATATGGTTGGACATACAGGTGTTTACGATGCAATTGTAAAAGCAGTGGAAACAGTTGATCTATGTTTAAAAGAAATTGTAACGAAAGGATTGGAAAAAAACTACGAATTTTTGATAATCGCTGATCATGGTAACGCAGATAGCGCCTTAAATGCGGATGGAACGCCAAATACGGCACATTCTTTAAATCCGGTTCCGATTGTTTTAGTGAGTAAAGAAAAGGGACTCAGTTTAAAGGATGGAATTTTAGCCGATGTTGCGCCAACCATTTTACGAAGAATGGGAATTGCTGCGCCAATGGAAATGACAGGCATATCCTTGGTTTAATCCAACTTTATTTAACTATTTTTTTACTTGTTTTGCGACTTATTTAGAATAGAAGTCGTGGAAAATCCTTCCACTAGATCAATTGCACAAACTTCCCCCCCGTTCTCACGGACAATATCTGATCCAACAATATATTTCTTGGATAATTTGTCTGTTTCCTGCGGATCGTAATCGGCTCCTTTTACTAAAATTTCTGGAAGCAATTGCTCGATAACGTTCAGCGGCGTCTGTTCCTCAAAGAAAACGACGAGATCTACAAATCCGAGTGCTGCCAATACAAGTGCACGAGCATCCTCTGGATTAATTGGTCGATTATCGCCTTTTCCTTGCTGTTTTACAGAAAAATCTGTGTTAATTGCAACAACAAGTCTATCTCCTAGATCTGCGGCTTTTGCCAAATACGTTACGTGTCCCTTGTGCAAAATATCGAAACAACCATTCGTAAAAACGATTTTTTCATTTTTCAGCTTCCAAATAGCGATGCGTCTTTTTGCAGCAGCGATGGAAAGGATTTTATTCTCCAGATTGGATAGTCGGCTCATTTTCTTTGGAAAAATTCTTTGGTAATAAAGCTAAGGAAATTAAACCTAATACAATCATCAAAAGAGTTTGGGTAATCCAAATCAACATTCCGAGTGCATTTCCTATTGCACGTGCATCTGTTGGATGTTCTTCACCGATAAGCGATGCTACAACTAGTCCAACAAGCAATGGATAAATCCCAATCCCACCATTTGTAAACAAAATACCTAAAGATCCAGCGATAAAACCAAGTAAAATACCAGAAAAAGGAATGTAAGACGTTTGTTCAAGTGCCTGAAAAGGAAGTGCGAACATAGCAACATAACAGCCCCAAATTAGTGCAGTTTGAAAAAGATACGCAATAGGCTGTTTCAATTTAAAAATGGATAAAAGCCCACCAAATACTTCCTTTGCAAATCGAATAAACTTTTGACGAAATTTATTTTTAAACACAAAAAGATAAGCGAAAACAATCCCCATTAGTAAAACAACGCTGTAAATAACTATTCTCCAGGGAAAACCTACCTCCGATCCATTTGTTGGTCCGCTAAATTCAATTTCTATTAACGACTTGATTTTAAAAAAATCATCAAATCCAATAACGGCAGTTAAAACAGCGATTAAAATTAAAACGACTAAATCGACAGCTCTTTCACCGATGATTGTGCCAAAAGAAGAAGAAAATGGAATGCCATCTGAACGGTAAAGCATCGCAGAGCGAGAAGCTTCGCCAGCACGGGGAATTGTTAAATTAACAAGATAACCAATCATCACGGCATGGTATCGATTCCAGAAATTTGTTTTGTGACCAAGCGGCTCAAGTACATATTTCCATCGGAAAGCGCGCGCTAAATAGGCAATAACTCCTAAGATCAACGCCAAAATTATCCAAAAGTAGTTTGCGTTATAAATTGCAGTGTAAAATGCTTCTAACTTTTTCGGATCTTTTGCCATATCGGAAAAGAAAACCCAAATTAAGTAAATACCCAATAAAAGTGGCATTACCGTTTTTACAAATGCAAGTAGAAACTTTTTAGTCATTAATCAATTAAATTGGTCTCTTCATTCGGAAACACTAAACTTGGTTTAAACGATTTTGCTTCTTCAAATTCCATGTAACCGTATCCGATGATAATGATTACGTCTCCCATCGCTACGCGTCTTGCAGCAGGACCATTCAAACAAATCGTTCCAGAAGATCGTTCGCCCTTGATTACGTATGTTTCAAAACGTTCACCATTGTTAATATTTACAATTTGAACGCGTTCACCTTCAATTAAATTAGAAGCTTCCATTAAGTCTTCATCTATCGTAATACTTCCGATATAATTCAGATCTGCTTGCGTAACTTTTACGCGGTGGATTTTAGATTTTACTACTTGTATCAACATTTTTTATCTATTCGGGAAACAAAGGTAACGGAAATTTAAAAAGACAAAAGGAAAATTTATTTTAAAGGAAGATTAGTAAGACAATCGGATACATTCTTCACGGTCTTGCCAAAGATCTTCCAAAGAAATTTGCAATTCAGCGTTTCTATTTAACCATTTTTGGAGGTAATCCTGGTGTAAAACTTTTTTCCAATCGCCAACTTGTTGCGGTTCAATACGTTGTTCACGCACAATTTTTGTTTCAATAAATACCATTCTATCTAGTGCGGAAGTAAAATCAAAGCGATTTTTAGCGTAGCGCAAGTAACAATACATTTCAGGAATGCTTTTGTAGGATTTATCCTTAAAAAAATCGTTTAAAACTGGATGCGTTATTTCATTCATTAAAAAAATCCCTGCAATCAATTCAATTTCAGTTTGTCCGTTTTCTTCTGCTAATATAGCCAATAGAGCATGCTTTGAAGAACATGATCCTCGGTTTTCAGTTAAAACCAACCTAAAATCGTTTACCTCAGATATTCTGCCAAATGGAATATTTTTTACGAATTGACACGCTTCCTGAAAGGTTGTAATCCCATATTCACGAAACAGCAGTGAAAACTCGCCACTATTTAAGGAAAAATTTACTATTTCCAACTTTTTCATTTAGGCAATCCGATACGCAAATCCTTGCCGGAAATAGTTCGTTTTTCATCCATCGGGATTTTTTTGGAGAAGATCCAGATTCCACCTTTCACCT
>JBEDAD010000027.1:0-4516 GCA_041177985.1 Bacteroidota bacterium
TTCTATTTATAGGCGAAGCTATAATCCCGAAAATAGGAACGCCATTGCTGATCAATGCAATATTTACTACAAATTCACCATTTTTTTTCACGAATTCTCTTGTGCCGTCTAAAGGATCTACGCACCAGGATTCCTTCCATTCTTTTCGAATGTTGTAATCAATTTTAATACTTTCCTCACTTGTGATTGGAATTCCAGTTGTTTCCAAATAGGAATCTATGATGGTAGAAGCAGCGAGGTCCGCCTGCGTTACAGGGGAGCCATCCAATTTAAATTCCGTTTCAAAACCATTTAAATAAATTTCCATTATTTTTTCAGAAGCTTCAACAGCTGCCCGAAGTGCAGTAAGATATTCGGATTTTAACTCGGTCAATTTCAAAATGATTTGCTTCAAATATACGAAAACAAGAATGTTTAGACATAAAAAAAGACCACGCATAAGTGGTCTTTATAAAAAAAGAAACAAATTAATGCTTTATAACCACTTTTCGAGTCATGGTTTTAATTCCGTTAGATTCTATCATTACGAAGTAAATGCCATTTTTAAAGTTAGAAACATCAATTTTCTTAACTCCTGAAAAATAAGAATCTCTGAAAACAGTATTTCCTAAAACATCTACAATTTTTATAGCAGCAGTTTCAATGCCATTTAAATTAATTGAGATAAAATCAGTTGCTGGATTTGGTGCGATTGAAACGCTAATTTCTTGCTTTACATTCGAAACACCCATTGTAAAGTTAACTTCCAAATCTACAGAATCCAAATAGTTGCCAGTTGTTATTTCTGTAATGTAATATCTATATAAAGCATAACTCGCTGAACTTTGATCCGGTGTAATACGCGGTTTTAATTCAGCAATTTCGTTATTTGTTGTTTCTGAAGTTCCATTAATAATTGTTGGCGCAGGGTTTCCACCGGAATTTGGCGTAGAATAAATTGCACCAGTTGTGTTGTAGCACAAAGGTGGCCAGCAAATCTGATCGTTCCAAGATGCAGGAACAGAAATTCTCTTGCGGGTAATTTTCCATTGCTGATCAGAACCAGTGGTATTAGTTACTACGAAATGAACATCCAATACGCCTCCAACTAGTTCTGGGGAAGTGCCAAACAAATTCACAGAATAGATAGAACCAGAGATATCTGGACCTGTTCCGTCGAGTTGAATAGAAATCCCATCCTGGGCAATTAAGCAAGAGCTTAGGATGAAAAATAGGGCGCTAAAAAGTATATTTTTTTTCATAATGTGCATGTTTTGAATTACAATTTTACAAAAGTAATAATCAAATATAGAAAATAAAAGTCTAAGAATCGAATCAAACTGCAATAAAAATAGGTGAACCCACTATTTTAACAAATTATGTTCTGAATTTAAATTAAGGGTAAAGCTATTTTATCCAAATAGGAATACAAGAGTTAACGCTAAAATTTTCGTTGCGAAACTCAAGTTTCAGTGTATCTTTGTTTACGGCAAGGTTTTTGAAATCTTCCGGAAAACTATAAAACTAATTATCATGAAAAGAATCGTCTTAGCTTTTGTTTACACCGTTTTGAGCTTCCATTTTTTTGCTCAAGATGCTGCAGAAACACATAAAGAATTGAAACAATTACCATCTGTCCAACTAAAAGATATGAATGGAAAATCTGTAAATACGAGTGATTTAGGATTCGACGGACCTGTTGTAATTAGTTTTTGGGCTACTTGGTGTTCGCCGTGTAAAAGGGAGTTAAATACAATTCATGAACTTTACACGGATTGGCAGGAAGAAACAGGTGTAAATCTTGTTGCAGTTTCAATCGACGATCAAAAAACAATGAATTCCGTGCCTGTTTACGTGAATGGAAAAGGATGGGAGTATTTAGTTTTAATGGATCCAAACGGAGATTTTAAACGCGCAATGGGCGTGAACAATGTTCCACATACTTTTTTAATGGATTCGAAAGGAAATATTGTGTATTCGCACAATAATTATGCGCCAGGCGACGAAGAGAAATTGTACGAAGAAATCAAGAAACTTGCAGCCGAAAAATAAGGCAAAACCATTGAAAGAAATACATGAAAAAAAGCACTATTTATCTACTCATTATTTTAGGACCATTTTTAGGTTTTAGTCAGGTTACTCCTGGAAATTTTACAGGAAATCTTGAAACTACTTTTCAGTATTTAAATGAAGATTCTTTAATTGGAGCTTCGCAGCCGTCCGAAAAAGGTCTCCTAAATTCCTACATGAATATTTTTTATACCCAAGGAAATTTTAAAGCAGGAATGCGCTTTGAATCGTATTTGCCTAGGATCCAAGGATATCCATCTACTTTCGACGGAACAGGTTTGGGAATGCGCTATGTTGGTTATACAAACGATTTCATTGATATTACCTTAGGTTCCATTTATGAACAATTTGGAACAGGTTTGTCTTTGCGAACGTATGAAGACAGAGCTCTGGGATACGATAATATGTTGGATGGAATGCGCGTTGTTGTTCGGCCTGCAAAAGGTGCAGTAATCAAAGCTGTTTATGGCTACCAACGGTACGCTTTTTTAGATGGTAGAATCGAGTATAGCCAAGGAATTGTTCGGGGAATTGATGGAGAAATACACCTAAACGAAACGATAAAAAAGCTCGCAGATAAAAAACTAGATATTGTAGTTGGTGCTTCATTTGTCAGTAAATACCAGAAAGACGATAATTCTACACTAATTCTTCCAGAAAATGTTGCAACGTATGGTGGTAGAGTGAAATTGCGTTACGGTAAGTTCACGTTTGATGGAGAATATGTTATGAAAGGCCAGGATCCTTCCCAAGATAATGGATATATTTATAACACTGGCCATGCAGCAGTTGCAAATCTTGGTTATTCCCAAAAAGGATTGGGTATTTTACTTTCCGCAAAATCGGCGGATAACATGAGTTATCGATCGGATCGAACGAAGCAATTACAAAATGTATTGATCAATTACCTTCCTTCTCTAAATAAAACGCACACCTACAATCTTGTTGCTTCTTTGTATCCTTATGCTACGCAGCCAGTTGGTGAAATTGCTTACCAGGCGGAAGTTTTGTATTCCTTTAAAAAAGGCTCTAAAATTGGCGGAAAATATGGAACTTCTGTAAATTTCAATTATTCTAGTGCTTACCGACCAATGCGCCATACAGCTGGCATTAATCCCTTGGATTCAACGGGCGTGACGTATACGAGCGGACCTTTTGATATGAGCGATAGTTTGTATTGGAGAGATATCAATTTTAACATCACGAAAAAATTCAATAAAAACTTTAACTTAATATTTAGTTATTTTAATATTGTAGTAAACAATGATGTTGCAACGGTGACAAAAGAAGTTGGTCTAATTAAGTCTAATGTTTTTGTTTTGGAGTTGGGTTATAAATTCAACAACAAGCAATCTATTCGTGTGGAGGCTCAAACGCTCTTTGTGAACAGAAGAGATTCGTTAGAAAACGATGTTCGCTTAATCGATTTCAAAAATGAAAATAGTATTAACTATGGAGACGCAAGGGCTGTTGACAAAGGAGATTGGGCAACATTATTAATAGAATACACCATCAATTCCCATTGGTTTGTAAGTGCGATGGATCAATATAATTTTGGGAACCAAGACAGTCACCATCGTACACACCATCCATATTTTAATGTTGGTTACATTCGCGAAGCAACAAGGTTTACACTTGGATATGGTCGCCAAAGAGCTGGTTTATTTTGTGTTGGAGGCGTTTGCCGACCAGTTCCAGCTTCCAACGGCTTGACTTTTTCTTTAACCCATAGTTTCTAAATTTTACGGTATGAAAAGATCTTTTTTTGCTCTTCTGACAAGCGTCGCAGTTCTATTATCTTCTTGTGACAAAGTGGAGAATCCATTTCCTCCAAAGGTTAATACAGATTTGGACACAACGATTTATGCGGGAAATTGGAGTGATTATGTTGCAAATGAATGGCCTGATTTTTCCAGTATTCCGAATGAAAATCCAAATAGAAATGTTTTGATTGAAGATTTTACAGGACATAATTGTAGTTATTGTCCTGAAGCAGGAGAAATAGCCCATGCAATTCATGCTAGTAATCCCTTGCGTGTTTTCGTTGCAAGTATTCATGCTTCCAATACAATTAGTGGAACTTCTTCCTTCCAAGATATTAATACCGCGCAAGGATATACAATTGATTTTAAAAATGCCAATGGTTTAGAATTGGGCAAGTACTTTGGATATACCTTGACAAATTCCGGATTTTTTGGAAACCCAGCCGGAACCATTAGCAGAACAAACGATGGCGGAGAGTATTTTCCAGCTTCTGGTTCTTGGTCAACAAAAACGAATGCAGTTCTTGCTTCGCCCCTAAAAGTTGCAATTAAAGCGAAACTAAATTATTTTGAATTGCCAAAGCATGGTTTTTTCTTGCACACAGAAGTGGAGAAATTGGATAATGCGCTTGCAAATGAATTGGCAATGGTTGTTTATATTATAGAAGATTCATTGGTTGGACCCCAAAATGTAACCAATGTAT
>JBEDAD010000028.1:0-4790 GCA_041177985.1 Bacteroidota bacterium
GCATTCGAAGAACCGTATTTTGATATGTTGGATGCTTATTTTGAAAATGACGACGACGAAATATTGGAAACTTTTTGCGATCAACCGGAATTAGCTCAATTCATGGCGATGGAAATTTCCACAGAAGATGAAGACGGTACTTCCTTGGACGATGAAACTGCTACACAATTATTTATTGTGACTTTGGCAATGATTTCCTTGATGAACCGAGCAATCGAAGCATAAAAACAATTTTTCTTTTCTCCGTTATTCGTGCTGTAATCAGCGTTGTATTTTATCTAATCTTTTTTAGAAGGCAGAAACTATTCTCAAGTACCGCTTAATTAGCGGATTATTTTGCTTGGAAAGAATTCTAGAAAAACAAATACAATAGCCTATCTTTGCACAATGAATTATAACCCGGAACAAATCAGCAGTACGCTGCAAAATATAGGATTCAAAGAATTGAACCAGCTTCAAAAAGAGACGCTTGTTCAAGCAGAAAACGCTACTAACTTGTTGCTATTGTCGCAAACTGGATCCGGAAAAACATTTGCATTTTTACTTCCTTTGTTCTTTAATTTAAAAGCGGAAACTAGTGGGATTCAGGCATTGATTCTTGCTCCTTCCCGCGAACTTGCCATGCAAATTGAAAACGTTTTTAAATCTATGAAAACGAATTTCAAAGTATTGACTTGTTACGGCGGTCATTCGATGCGGGTTGAAACAAATAGTTTGACCGAATCGCCGGCGGTATTAATTGGCACGCCAGGAAGAATTTGCGACCATATAACGCGCGGTAATTTAGACCTGAATGAAATTGAGCAATTGGTAATTGACGAATATGATAAATGCTTGGAATTTGGTTTTGAAGATCAAATGAAATTCATTCACCAGGATTTAATTACGCTAAAAAGAACTACATTAGTTTCTGCAACTGAATTAGCTGATTTCCCCTCTTTTCTAGATTTTAATTCTCCTGCAATCATCAATCAATTGGATTCTTCACTGGAACCAGCGATTACATTTTGGAAATTTCCTGTTTCAACAAAAAATAAATACGACAGAATCTTTGATTTACTTTGTTCTTTCGAAGGTGACTTAACGATCGTATTCTGTAATTTCAGAGAAGCCACGGAAAACTTATCCGAATTTCTGGCCGAAAACGGTTATGAATCGCAAATCTATCACGGCGGATTGGAGCAAGAAGAGCGAGAGCGGGCGCTAATTAAATTCAGAAATGGAACTTGTCACACATTGATTTGTACGGATTTAGGTTCTCGCGGGCTGGATATTCCTGAAATTCAGCACGTGGTTCATTTTCAATATCCAAACAGCAAAGAAGCATTTATTCACCGAAATGGAAGAACCGCTAGAATGAAAGCAAATGGCTCATCCTATCTATTGTTTAATTCTGACGAAGAAACACCAGAATATATTGAGGTTCCAGAAAAAGAATATACCATTTCCAACCAAAATTCAATTCCTAAGGAAAGCGAATGGACAACCTTATATTTTAGTGGAGGAAAAAAAGATAAAATCAGTAAAATCGATATCGTTGGATTTCTTGGGCAAAAAGGCGGTTTAAAAAAGGAAGCGATTGGTTTAATCACGATTATGGACTTTTCCTCTTTCGTTGCAGTAAAACGTAAAAATGCACGTGCACTTCTAAATGTCATCACAAAAGAGAAAATTAAAGGTAAAAAATTGAAAATTGCAATTGCGAAATAGCAGGTTTCAGCCATTTTTGTCTAAGCAAACGGATTCCATTACCCAACTATAAAATACACAGTGATTTGTCTGATTTGGCGATAAGTTTTCCGATTATGCAATAAAATTGATTGGATGCTTCCAATACATCTGTAACAGAACCGATATTTTTAGGATCAACAGAAACCAATAATCCTCCATTCGTTTGAGGATCGCACAACGTTAATAAAGACTCACCTGAAATTCCGGAAACTTTTTGATTGTATGCTTTCCAGTTGCGCATTGTATTATCCGGATAAATCATTTGTGCGGCAAATTCAGCAACACCGTTTAGCAATGGAATTGCGTTATATTCTAATTCTGCTGTTAATCCGCTTCCTTCTGCCAACTCAATGGTGTGTCCTATGATTCCAAATCCAGTTACATCTGTCATTGCATGAACAGCTTCTAATTTGCCTAATTTCTCTCCAATTCTATTTAATTTACACAATTGCTCAACCAATTCTTCACTTTGCAATTCTGAAAGAATTCCCCGTTTCATCGCCGCAGATAAAATTCCAGAACCAATAGGCTTGGTAAGAATTAAAATATCCCCTTCTTGAGCGTCCGTATTTTTTTTTAAGTTCTTTTTTTCTACTATTCCATTCACAGATAAACCAAAAACAGGTTCTGGATTCTCGATGGAATGTCCGCCACCAATAGCAATTCCAATACTTGCGCAAATATCGCGTGCGCCGCGCAATACTTCTGCCGCGACGGAGTTTGGTAATTTATCTGTAGGCCAGCCTAAAATACTTAAAGACATTACTGGAGTTCCGCCCATGGCATACACATCACTTATTGAATTTGCAGCTGCAATTCTTCCGAAATCATACGGATTGTCCACTATGGGCGTGAAAAAATCTGTCGTACTCACTAAATATTGGTCATTTCCCATATCCCAGATTGCAGCGTCATCGCCACGCGAATTTCCGACAACCAATCCAAACTCATTGGAAGAATATTGATTTGCTAAGATTTCACCTAACGCCTCTGGTGGTAATTTGCAGCCGCAACCGCCACCTTTTGTATAGGAAGTTAATTTTACCATATTATTTTTTTTCGTATTTTTTGGTTGAAAGCAAACCCGCTATTTCAGTATGCGTTAAACCAATTCCTTCTAGCATAATTATTTCTGCCGCTTTGTTTTTTTCTAACCCAAAGAGGTACGCTTTATCGTAATAGCCAAGCGCTATTTCAAATGCTTCGCGAATTTCACCATTTTCTAAACATTCGATTGCTCTTTTTACATGCTGCGGCCCTAGTCTTTTTCCAATACGCTGCATAGAAATTATTAAATCAATCACCGGAAAACAGCTGTAATCCAGCATAATCTGGTCTAATCTTTCTTCAAAATCACGTATTAGGAAAATTTTTCTGGACGATTTCATCTGGTTCCAAAAACCTTCTGGAATTACTCTACTTCCAACCGTTCTATTTTCATCTTCAATCCAGATTGTTCTAGAAGAATCAAGCTTGTAAATCGCCGTAAACAATGCATTTTCAAATTGTTCTTGCGAAGGTTGTTCGTTTAAACCCAAAGCACCAAAAGAAGATCCTCTGTGGTTTGCTATCGCTTCCAAATCAATAATCTGCTCTCCTAATTCAGCTAATTTTTTTAAAACAACAGTCTTCCCTGAGCCAGTTTTTCCGCCAAGAACTATAATATTTAATTTCTGATCAAATGTTTGGTGTACCAACCCACGAAAAGCTTTGTAGCCACCTTCTAGGAGAATAGATTCTAATCCGTAAAAATGAAGTAAAAACGCATAAAATTGACTGCGCATTCCACCGCGCCAGCAATGCACGAGGACTTTACCATTTGTTGCCAATTTGACGCCTTTCTTCAAACGGACGCTCATCAGCGGACCAAGAAGTTCTAATCCTTTGTAAACAGCTACTTCGCGACCATTTTGCTTGTATAATGTTCCTACGATTTTTCGTTGCTCGTTGGAAAGAATTGGAATATTAACAGCGTTTTGCATGTGCCCCATTTCAAATTCACTTTCACTTCGGACATCAAGTATTGGAAATGTTTTGGACAGTTCTAAAAACGCTTGAATATTAACAGTTTTGGTCATTGGGTAAAGTTACGCGTTCATCGCTAGATTCAAAGACATAGGAATAAAAAAAATGAGGCGAAAAGATTCGACCTCATTTTAGAATTATCTTAATTATATACTTTTATTTTTGCCAAACAATTCCGTCGGCTTCAAAACCCAAAACATATTTAGCTTCCGTAATCTGATCAATTTCTGCTTTACTTTTTCCAGCATCTTCCGCAAAATGTTTAAGCATTTCAACAGAAACAGTGTCCCAATTTGCAGTACCATGCATGAAGGCAACCGTGCCAATTTTAGTGTCGATTGGAATTGTGAAATGGTCTTTAAATCGCACCATAAATTTCTCACCATTTCCTTTATCTACATTTATCCAACATCCTGCTTTCATGCAAACAGCTTCAATTGGGGCTTTAAACGTAAATTCCATTTTTTCTTTTTTCCCTTCAAATGCAGTCATCATTTCAGCCGCTGTAATTGCTTTTGAAACATCTACCTTTGAAGGACCATAGTTCTTGCTCCATTGCACTTTTTTCCCACCCTCCACTTTGGTTGATGTTGCGCATGAAAATGATAAGAAAAGTAGCCCTAAACCGAATAAAAATATTTTCATAGATTCTTGAAAAACGTAAATATGATGGATTTAATCCTTTAAGTGATTGGTAAAAAACACATCCATACTTTCAACTTTACCGTCTACTTTTACAGATTGTGCGCCATTAACAAGCAAAAAACGTGTTATAACACGGCGACCTATTTCGTTGTTCTCAATTAATTTAATTTTTGCAACACTGGTTTTTTCCGAATACTCTACTGTAAAATAAACATCATAGTAAAGTGCATTTTTAGCAACTTGATCTTGTGATAATCCCGCAGGAAGTACAAAAGTATAACTGCCAGTTTGTTTACTCGTTGCTAATTCCTTTGAGGATTGAGCTACTGCAGAAACAGAAGTTTCTTGTGCAAAAGTAAGTGTGGAAATGCTAAAAATTGCTAAAATTG
>JBEDAD010000029.1:0-2839 GCA_041177985.1 Bacteroidota bacterium
TTTTATTCATTTTATTTTCATTTCAAGCAAACCAATTAGTAACTTGGAGCGTTTAAACTAGAATAAAACTGTTATTACTATGAAAAATAATTTAATTTTCCTGTTGGGTTTCTTCTTAATCCCCAATCTAACAGGGTTTTCTCAATCTTCTTCCTTCGACGCATCAAATGCTAGAGATGGAGAATCGGTAGAATATTGCCACCAGCACAAAAAAACAAATGCTTTAAAGCAAAATCCTGCCTATTTGCAAGCGTTGCAGCAAGACGAAGTAATTCGTCAGCACGAAGCGAATAATATTGCAACTCCAAAAGGAGTAGTTTACAAAATTCCTGTCGTGTTTCATGTTTTACACAACAATGGAATAGAAAACATAGCAGATGAGCAAATTCTTGACGCTCTATTCATACTGAACAGAGATTACCGTTTGCAAAATACTGACGCGAATAATGTACATGCTGAATTTCAAGGAATGCCTTCAGATGTTGAAATCGAGTTTGTTTTAGCAACAAAAGCACCGAATGGAACTTGTTTTGCCGGAATCACAAGAACAGCTTCTGCCATGAGTTATATTGGGGATAACGGTGGCAATCAAGTTGATGCAATCGTCGCAGGGAATAACGTGTACAACGGAAGCTGGCCGGGCAATAAATATATGAATATTTTTATCTGTGGTGAAATCGGCGGTGCAGCTGGGTATACTACAAAACCTTCCAGTTGGTCGGCAACTTCTATGGAAAATGGAATTTGGATTCTCCACGATTACGTTGGTTCAATCGGAACGGGTTCTACAGGTGCTAGTCGCGCTTTGACGCATGAAGTTGGTCATTGGCTAAATCTAGATCATACGTGGGGCGGAAATAATAACCCAGGAAACACATCTAGCTGTAGTACAGATGATGCCGTGACGGATACGCCAAATTGTATTGGTGTGACATCGTGTAACCAAAATTCAAATACGTGTAATTCGGATGATGCCTTTTGGGGTTTTACAATTCGAGACAATGTTGAAAACTATATGGATTACTCGTATTGTTCCAAAATGTTTTCTGCAGGACAAGTTACACGCATGCGCAATGCAATTACTTCTAACGTTGGCGGCAGAAGTAACTTATGGACTAGCGCAAACCTACTTGCTACCGGCGCAAATGGTGTGATTTATCTTTGTAAAGCAGAGTTTTCCGCAAATAAAACTTCGGTTTGCGTTGGAGATCAAGTTCAATTCACAGATAATTCTTACAACGTTTCGACGGGTTGGACGTGGAGTTTCCCTTCTGGAAGTCCAGCAAGCTCTACAAGTCAAAATCCTATTGTGACCTATTCTACTCCGGGAATTTATGAAGTTACACTTACTGCAACAGATGGTGCAACAACAGATTCTGAAGTGAAAACACAATACATACATGTTTTTCCATCCGCTGCATCCTTGCCATTTTACGAAGGTTTTGAAAACTATTCTTCCCTATCTAACTTAGCTAATTGGGAAATTGTCAATGCAAACAATAACAATGCGTTTGTTCTGGATAATACCGTTGGACATACTGGTTCTAAATCCGTTAAACTTTCTAATTTCGGTCAAACAGGACCAAATGTTGATGAATTAATCGCTTCGCCGGTAGATCTTTCTGGAGTTACTTCTGGAACAGGTGTGACATTGAGCTTTCGTTATGCATATCGTAAAAAAGCACTTACCGATTTTGAATATTTAAAAGTTCTCGTTACAGATGATTGTGGCGATTCATGGGTAATTCGTAAAACAATTGGTGGAAACACGCTTTCTAACATTGCTGTTGCGAGTTCTTGGTCACCAGTAAATGCAAGCGATTGGACAACTGTGCACATGGTAAATATCACTTCTGCATACTGGATTGAAAACTTTCGTTACAAATTTAAATTTGAAGGAGAAACTGGAAATAATATTTTTCTAGATGATATAAATATCTATGCAGGTGCTGCCTCCAATGAAATTGTGTTAGGCGTATCGGAACAAAATGAAATTGGCAATGTAGCGCTTTTTCCAAATCCGTCAGAAGGTGAATTAAACCTTCGTTTTTCCGCAACTACTGCTGCTCAGGCAAATATTCAAATTATGGATGTTTACGGAAAAGTAAACAATATACACACGATTCAAGCAGCTGCAGGATCTAATTTAATTATGTTGGATTCTTCCACACTTTCGGCAGGAATTTACTTTCTAAGCCTACAAGTTGGCGAAGGAAAAAGTGTAATGCAGTTTGTAATAAAATAAAAACTTTAACTTTTTGAAAAGGTCTTCTTAGGGAGACCTTTTTTAATTTTACACATCTATGAATAAGCTAATTCCATTCATTTTCTTTTTCCTTCTTGCGCACAATGGATTTTCCCAGGAATCCAATTGGTGTGGAACAGACAAAATACTAAACCAATTAAAAGCAGACAACCCAACTTTCGAAAGTCACCTTCACAAGAGCATGACGAAAGCAGCAAGTAATTCTGGACTAGGTAATTCTGCGCAAAAAAGCATATTGGAAATCCCTGTCGTTGTGCATATTCTCCACGATAACGGAATTGGAAATATTTCCGAAGCACAAGTTTTAAATGCGCTTGAAATACTAAACAACGATTATAATCGCTTAAATGCAGATAGTACAAGTACCAGAAATACACTGAATGCACCATTTCAAAGTATTGCAGGTTCGATGGATGTGTTGTTTAAACTTGCAAAAATTGACCCGCAAGGAGAATGTACAAATGGAATAATCAGAGTAAATGCACCAAATTTAACATATAACACGAACGACGATTGTAAATATACTGCTAACGGCGGTTCCGATCAATGGCCGATGGACAAATACTTGAATTT